>NZ_JBFODN010000031.1:0-33983 GCF_040908345.1 Aeromonas sp. R3-1 | reverse complement strand
GCAGTAGAGGAGAGGGGTAATCATGCAGTCATTCAACTGGGTCGACATTGATGGCATCCGTTATAGCTGGGATGGGCAGGGGAACATTACCTGCGCAGGCCAGTTTGGCTATCAGGCCTCGATCGCGGGGGATCGGCTGGATGGGATGGAGATTGAGAATGAGGCCGGTGATGTAGCTGGCTCGCTCTATGTTGATTTCGCTACGGCCTCTATCACTTATGTGCCGGTCATGGATACCGAGTCTGCCTATAACATGATTCTGGTTGGCCATCATCAGGGGCAGCAGGAGTATCCGCTGGCCAGTTTTCACTCTCCGTTGTTGCAAGATTTGCTAGGGCCATCTGATACCATCCCTTGGTCTGCGATGGAGGAGGATAGTGGTGGCCCCAATATCGGACAGGCGGTGCAAGGACACGTTCTGTCGTGGGACTCGTTCCATTTCGATGATGAGGTGTTGGTCTATGGCGCGGCTCCTGCGTTGGATATGGCAAACCAGAGCCAGGATCCCGGCAGCATGGTCACCATTAGCCTCGATCTGACTAATCAGATACTGGATCAGCTCCCCCCCTTGCACGATATATGAATCCCGTAGCTGCACGGGCATAATGGCCTCAATCTTTCCGATTGAGGTTTTTTTCTATGTGGCGTCCCCTTCTTACTCTTTCCGCTCTGGTTGTCAGTGCTCCGCTGCTGGCGATTGAAGTGCCGCAAGCGCCCCATCTGGTGGTGAGTGGTTATGCCGAGCAGAAGACCGAACCCGATATGCTCACCCTCAATGTGGCGGTGAGTGCACTGGATAAGCAGGGCCTCAAGGCCAAGCAGCAGGTCGATACCAAGGTCGCAGCCTTTTTCAGCCAACTGGAAGGGTTGGGGATCAAGCGCAGCGATGTTGAGGCTGGCAACCTGATGGTCTCTCCGGAATATCAGTATGGCGAGAACAAGAAGCCGGTATTGTTGGGGTATCGTGCTCAGCGACAATTGGCGGTGAAGCTCTATCAGCTCGACAAGTTGAGCCCCCTGATGGATACCGCACTCAAAGCCGGGCTGGAGTCCGTATCCCAGATTGAGTACGGGTTGAAATCGCCGCAGGTCATCAAGGCGCAGGCCCGTCTGAATGCCGTTGAGGATGCCAAAACCAAGGCTGAATCTCTGGCCAAGGCGTTCGGGATGAAGCTTGGCAAGGTCTACAGTATGGAGTACCGCAATGCTTCGCCCATTACCGCCTACAGCCGCAACCTGAAGGTGGTGCAGGCCATGGCGATGGCTGCTCCTGCGGCGGATATGGCGGACAACAGCTATCAACAACAGCAGATCACGGTAAGCGATAATATCGAGGCTGTTTTCTTGCTGGAGTGATGCCCGTCGTTGAAGTCCAGTCATGAACAACCCCGCCATTTGCTGCGGGGTTTTTATTGCGCATCGATGCAGATATAAAAAAGCCGACGCTCGTGTTTACTTAATCGAGCGTCGGCTTTTTGTTGCGCTGGTTTTATCAGGCGGTCACAGCATCAGCTTTGGTCGCTTCCGGCGCCGGGTTGCGGATGAGGTAATCAAACGCACCCAGTGCGGCGGTGGCGCCAGCACCCATGGAGATAATGATCTGCTTGAACGGTACCGTGGTGGCATCCCCTGCGGCGTAGACGCCGGGCAGGGAGGTCGCCCCTTTGGTATCGATCTCGATCTCGCCAAAGCGGGTCAGGGCAATCTCGCTCCCTTTCAGGAACTCGGTGTTCGGCACCAGGCCGATCTGGACGAAGATACCCGCCACCGCCAGATGCTTGATCTCACCGGTGGTGCGATCCTCGTAATCCATGCCCACCACCTTGCTGCCATCACCGATCACTTCGGTGGTGCGGGCGCTCATGATGATGTCGATATTGCCCATGGAGCGAGCCTTCTTCTGCAGCACTTCATCGGCTCGCAGGGTGTCGGCGAACTCCACCACAGTCACATGCTCGACGATGCCAGCCAAGTCGATCGCTGCCTCGATGCCGGAGTTACCGCCACCGATTACAGCTACTCGCTTGCCCTTGAAGAAGGGACCATCGCAGTGCGGGCAGTAGGCCACACCCTTGGTGCGGTACTCGAGCTCGCCTGGTACGTTCAGATCACGCCAGCGGGCACCGGTAGCCAGGATCACGGCGCGGCTCTTCAAGGTGGCGCCAGAGGCGAGATCCACGTTCACATATCCATCTTTGCTGATGGCGGCGGCGCGCTGCTCGGTGATCACTTCAACGCCGTACTCTTTGACGTGCTGCTCCAGGCTGGCGGCCAGCTTGGGGCCTTCGGTGTAGGGCACGGAGATAAAGTTCTCGATACCGACGGTGTCCATCACCTGACCACCGAAACGCTCGGCAACGATGGCGGTGCGAATGCCTTTACGGGCGGCATAGATGGCCGCTGCGGCGCCAGCCGGGCCACCGCCCACCACCAGTACGTCGTAGGGATCTTTCTCATTCAGCTCGGCAGCCTTGCGCTCGGCGGCACCGGTGTCGAGTTTGGCGACGATTTCTTCCAGCGAGATCCGCCCTTGGCTGAACGGTTGGCCGTTCAGGTAAACATTCGGTACCGCCATGATTTGACGCTCGGCAACTTCTTCCTGGAACAGGGCGCCGTCGATCATGGTGTGAGTGATGCCGGGGTTCAGGGTCGCCATCAGGTTGAGGGCCTGTACTACGTCCGGGCAGTTGTGGCAGGAGAGGGAGATATAGGTCTCGAAGTGATACTCACCCTTGAGATTGCGGATCTGCTCCTGCACGGCCGCATCGGCCTTGGAGGGGTGGCCGCCGCTTTGCAGCAGGGCGAGCACCAGAGAGGTAAATTCATGACCCATGGGGATACCGGCAAAGTGAACGCGCGGGGCTTGGCCCTGCGGCGCGACACTCATGGAAGGCTTGCGAGCGGCAGTGCCAGAGGTCTGGGTGATCTTGGAGGACATCTCGGCGATCTCGCTGGCCAGTGCCAGCAGCTCTGCAGATTTGTCGCTGTCGTTGCCGGACACGCTGATCTCGATGGGATTGACGATGTACTGCAGATAGGTGTTCAGCTGTTGTTTGAGGTTGGTATCCAACATGGTCGAATTCCTTCTTGTAATGGCGAGTTGGCATTAAATGTGAGTCGGTCTGCTTTCAGGCCTATTTGGCAATGCCGGAAAGCAGACCGGCCCTTATGCGGGCCGGTCTTGGAAGCGGGAGGCTTAGATCTTGCCTACCAGGTCCAGGGACGGGGCCAGAGTGGCTTCGCCTTCTTTCCATTTAGCCGGGCACACTTCACCCGGGTGGGAAGCAACATACTGGGCCGCTTTGACTTTGCGCAGCAGTTCCAGTGCGTCACGGCCGATGCCGCCAGCATTGATCTCGACGATCTGGATGATGCCCTGCGGGTCAATTACGAAGGTACCGCGGTCAGCCAGACCAGCTTCTTCGATCATCACGCCGAAGTTGCGGGTGATGGTACCAGTCGGGTCACCAATCATCGGGTACTGGATCTTCTGAATGGTGTCAGAAGTGTCGTGCCATGCTTTGTGAGTGAAGTGGGTATCGGTAGAGACAGAGTAGATCTCGACGCCCAGCTTCTGGAATTCAGCGTAGTTGTCAGCCAGGTCGCCCAGCTCGGTCGGGCAAACGAAGGTGAAGTCAGCCGGGTAGAAGAAGACCACGGACCACTTGCCTTTCAGGTCAGCGTCAGACACCTGAACGAATTTGCCATTGTGGTAGGCGGTAGCATTGAACGGCTTGATTTCAGTGTTGATGTAGGTAGACATGTAATTGCTCCTTGGTGATGTACATATGCCGGTCTGGTGTTGAAGAGTCTTGCCAGACGAGGCGCTTAACTTTCGATGGATTCATCATAGGGGCTTCAGCTAATCGATAAAAGCCGCAATTTTGAATCGCTTAAATCTACTTATTAGATAACTCACTATGGCTGTACCTAACATGAATATCTCTGGCCTACTGAGATAACTCCTTGTCGTGGTTCAATATCTGTGCGCTACATCGCCTTTTCAAGGCATAAGAAGGGGGGTGCAGAGTCACGATGACGCGATGAGATAAACGGTGGTGCAAACAGGTGGCGCAGGAGGTTGAGGCAGCTGCTTGCAGCGATGGGGATGTGCTGGCAAGGGGAGGCAGAAAGGCGCAGATAAAAAAATCCCGGCGCTATCGCAACGACAGGGCCGGGTCATCAAACAAGGAATGGCTATATAAACAAATGCTTTACAGCAAAGACTAACTACGGGGTGTGCAAACTTGCAGACATATGAGAGGAAGATAATGGGTGCACAATCCCTCGTCTCCCCCTCGGCAACTATTGCATGAGAGGGATGATAGTGTGACGCAGATCACAAGGCAAGCATTTGGTGTAATTTTTCAATCAAAATGAAAGTGTTTCATCATTTCAGCTTATTTTGACGGCTGAAAACGCTTTTGCTGTAATTTAATTACATGGCAATCTATCAAAAGTCGGTAGGTGGTTCCTGCTCTTCCATCAATTCCAGCAGGTTGATGGCCACGGCAATGAAGTCCGACTCGGTGACAATGCCGATCAGCTTGCGTCCTTTGAGTACCGGCAGGCAGCCATATCTGTGCCGCTGCAGATAAAGTGCCGCCTCCTTGATGCCGGCGTGAGGATCTACGCTCGCCACTTGCCGTGTCATGATCTCGTCGAGTTGTACGCTGTCGGTAAATTCGGCTTCCCGCTCCGGGCTGATGAGCAGCAGCTTGGATTCCCGGGTGGCCAGGATATCGGTGAGGGTTACCAACCCCAGCAGGTGATGCTGCTCGTCGACGATGGGAATGTGGCGGATCCGCTCCTGCTGCATCAGGTCCATCGCCTGTTTGACACTGTTTGACGGACCCAGAGTGAAGGGATGTTCGGTCATGATTTCGGATAGGGTCATCATGGTGGGCCTCCTTGTGTATCTGCTTTAACCCTAGCCCAGCCCCAACTGGCAAAACATGATCAGGGTCAATACAGAACATTAAAGAATCATTAACCGGAGGTGTGTCTCAATATTGCTCGCTACCCCTTGTCTCTCTTGGGTTTTTGGTCTTTTGGGTTGCCTTGGAAGATGGGGATAACTAGACTAGCCGCCGATTCCCCCCGAGGTGAAAGATGCAAGTATCCGATTTTCATTTTGATCTGCCAGACGAGCTGATTGCCCGCTATCCGATGGCAGAGCGTACCGCCAGCCGCCTGTTGCAGCTCGATGGTCAGACTGGCGCCCTGCGCCACGGTCAATTTGTGGATGTGCTGGATCAGCTCAATCCGGGTGACCTGCTGGTGTTCAATAACACCCGTGTCATTCCGGCTCGCATGTTTGGCCAGAAGGCCAGCGGCGGCAAGCTGGAGGTACTGGTCGAGCGCATTCTGGACGAGCACAGCGTGCTGGCCCATGTCCGTGCCTCCAAGGCGCCCAAGCCCGGCACCCGGATGATCATGGATGGTGGTGTGGAGGCAGAGATGCGTGCCCGCCACGACGCCCTGTTCGAGATCCACTTCCTCGACCCGCGTCCGGTGCTGGAGATTTTGGAGGCCATCGGCCACATGCCGCTGCCCCCCTATATCGACCGTCCCGACGAGGATGCCGACAAGGAGCGCTACCAGACCGTTTACAATCAAAAGCCGGGCGCCGTTGCCGCGCCGACCGCCGGTCTGCACTTTGATGAGCCGCTGCTTGAGAAAATTCGGGCTAAAGGGGTTGAAACGGCCTTTGTCACCCTGCATGTAGGGGCGGGGACCTTCCAGCCGGTGCGGGTAGAGAAGATTGAAGATCACCACATGCACTCCGAGTATGCGGAAGTGCCGCAAGAAGTGGTGGATGCCATCGCGGCCACCCGTGCCCGTGGTGGTCGGGTGATCGCGGTGGGGACCACATCGGTGCGTTCGCTGGAGAGCGCGGCCAAGGTCACCCTGGCGCAGGGCAAACCGCTGGCGCCCTTCTTTAGTGACACCGATATCTTCATCTTCCCTGGCTATCAGTTCCAGATTGTCGATGCCATGGTCACCAACTTCCATCTGCCGGAGTCGACTCTGATCATGCTGGTCAGCGCCTTTGCCGGTTATGACAACGTGATGGCGGCCTATCAGGCAGCCGTGGCCGGGCAGTACCGTTTCTTCAGCTACGGGGACGCCATGTTCGTCACCCGTCGCCAGGTTGAAGCATAAGCTTCAGCTTATTTACCGGGCCGTGAGCGGCCCTCCTATTGTCAGACTGTTTATCTGACGCAGCCGAGGTAGCAATGAAATTTGAACTGAAAACCACCGACGGCCGTGCCCGTCGCGGTCAACTGGTCTTCGAACGTGGTGTGGTACAAACGCCGGCCTTTATGCCGGTCGGGACGTACGGTACCGTCAAGGGGATGACCCCTGAAGAAGTGCGTGAAACCGGTGCCCAGATCCTGCTGGGTAACACCTTCCACCTCTGGCTGCGCCCGGGTCAGGAAGTGATGCGTGCCCACGGCGATCTGCACGATTTCATGAACTGGCAGGGCCCGATCCTGACCGACTCCGGTGGTTTCCAGGTGTTCAGCCTGGGCCATATTCGCAAGATCACCGAAGCGGGCGTCCACTTCCGTCACCCCATCAATGGCGAGAAGATCTTCCTCGACCCCGAGAAGTCCATGGAGATCCAGTACGATCTGGGCTCCGACATCGTGATGATCTTCGACGAGTGCACCCCGTACCCGGCCACTTATGAAGAAGCGCGCAAGTCCATGGAGATGTCCCTGCGCTGGGGCAAGCGCTCCCGCGACAAGTTTGATGCGCTGGGCAACAAGAACGCCCTGTTCGGCATCATTCAGGGCTCGGTCTACGAAGATCTGCGGGATGTCTCCCTCAAGGGGCTGCTGGAGATCGGTTTCGACGGTTATGCGGTCGGTGGTCTGGCCGTGGGCGAACCCAAAGAGGATATGCACCGCATCCTCGAGCACGTCTGCCCGAAAATTCCGGCTGACAAGCCGCGCTACCTGATGGGTGTCGGCAAGCCGGAAGATCTGGTGGAAGGGGTGCGCCGTGGTATCGACATGTTCGACTGCGTCATGCCGACCCGCAACGCCCGCAACGGCCACCTGTTCACCACCGATGGCGTGGTGAAGATCCGCAATGCCCAGCACCGCAACGACACCAGCACCCTGGATGCCGAATGCGATTGCTACACCTGCAAGAACTACAGCCGTAGCTACCTGCACCATCTGGACAAGTGCAACGAGATCCTCGGTGCCCGTCTGAATACGATTCATAACCTGCGTTATTACCAACGCGTGATGCAGGGTTTGCGGGACGCGATCGAGCAGGGTAAATTAGACGACTTTGTAACAGAGTTTTACCGTCGGCAAGGGAAGCCTGTGCCTCCGTTAGCTGAAAATGACGTTAAATAACAACAACATATAATTTTGTTTTTTTAAATCTACATCAATAAGAGGTTGTTAAATGAGCATTATCTCCAAGGCGTATGCAGAAGGCGCAGCACCGGGTGCACAGGGTGGTGGTATGGAAATGATCATCATGCTGGCCGTATTCGGCCTGATCTTCTACTTCATGATCTATCGTCCCCAGGCCAAGCGTGCCAAGGATCACCGCAATCTGATGAGCTCCTTGTCCAAGGGTGATGAAGTGCTCACTTCCGGTGGCCTGGTTGGCAAAATTGCCAAAGTGGCTGCAGACAGCGATTACCTGGTGATCGCCCTGAACGACCAGACTCAAGTCACCATCAAAAAGGACTTCGTCTCTGCCGTTCTGCCCAAGGGTTCTATCCAGTCCCTTTAATCTCCCAAGGAGCACAGCGTGTTGAATCGCTATCCGCTGTGGAAATACCTGATGGTGATCCTGGTGATCGCCATCGGTTTTCTATATGCAGCCCCCAATCTTTACGGCGAAGATCCGGCTTTGCAGGTTTCTGCCAGCCGTGGTGCCGAAGTCAAGCTAGATACTCTTGATCTGGTGAAAGAGACCCTTGAAGCGGCCAAGATCCCGGTCAAACATGCTGCATTCGAGCACGGTTTTATCCTGATCCGTTTCAAGAACACCGAAGACCAGCTGAAGGCGCGCGATATCGTTGCCAACAAGCTGGGCGACAACTTCATTACCGCACTCAACCTGGCACCTTCCACTCCCGCCTGGCTCGAAGCCATCGGTGCGGCGCCTCTGAAGCTGGGTCTTGATCTGCGCGGTGGTGTGCACTTCCTGATGGAAGTGGACATGGCCGAAGCACTGACCAAGCAGCAAGAGCAGATGGTGCAGGATTTCCGCTCCGAGCTGCGCACCCAGAAGATCCGTTACTCCGGCGTACGCCGGGTCGGTGATCAGGTGCAGGTGATCTTCCGTGACGAAGCCGATCAGGAACGCGCCGTTTCTCATCTGCGTCGTCAGAACCCTGATTTGACTTTCACTACCGAGCAGAAAGGGGATGAGTTCATCCTGCTGGCTGGTCTGAGCGAAGCCAAGATCAAGGAAGTGAAGAAGTACGCCCTCGAGCAAAACATCACCATCATCCGTAACCGGGTCAACGAACTGGGCGTGGCCGAGCCGCTGGTACAACAGCAAGGCGCCGAGCGCATTGTCGTTGAACTGCCCGGTATTCAGGATACCGCCCGCGCCAAGGAGATCCTGGGTGCAACCGCGACCCTGGAATTCCACATGGTCGATGAGACTGCCGACATCCAGGCTGCGGCAGACGGCCGTGTCCCGCCCAGCTCCAAGGTCTACAACGATCGCAACGGTCGCCCAGTGGTGCTGCAAAAGCGGGTGATCCTGACCGGTGACCACATCGTGGGTGCCCAGTCCGGTTTCGACGAGTACAGCCGTCCCCAGGTCAACATCAAGCTGGATGGCCAGGGTGGCAACAAGATGGCCAACTTTACCAAGGACAACGTGGGTAAAGGGATGGCGACCGTCTTCATCGAGTACAAGCCGGTCGGTCAACCGGGTCCGGATGGCAAGCGCAAGTTCCGCAAGCAGGAGGAGGTGATCAACGTCGCCACCATCCAGTCGCGTCTTGGCAGCCAGTTCCGTATCACAGGTATCGACAATGCCAACGAAGCCCACAACCTGGCGCTGCTGCTGCGTGCCGGTGCCCTGATCGCCCCGATCCAGATCGTGGAAGAGCGCACTATTGGCCCGAGCCTGGGTCAACAGAACATCGACAGCGGTATGGAAGCCATCGGCTGGGCCATGCTGGTGATCGTGCTGTTCATGGGGATCTACTACCGCGCGTTCGGCTGGGTTGCCAACCTGGCGCTCTGTATGAACCTGGTGTTGATTGTCGGCATCATGTCGATGATCCCTGGTGCCACCATGACCCTGCCGGGTATCGCCGGTATCGTCCTGACGCTGGGTATGGCGGTGGATGCCAACGTGCTGATCTACGAGCGTATTCGTGAAGAGATCCGCAACGGTCGTGGTGTTCAGCAAGCCATCCATCTGGGCTTTGATCGGGCATTCTCCACCATCGCCGACTCCAACGTGACCTCGCTGATCACCTGCGTGATCCTGTTCGGTATCGGTACTGGCGCCATCAAGGGCTTTGCCCTGACGCTGGGCATTGGTCTGACCGCCTCCATGTTTACTGCCATCACAGTTTCCCGTGCCATTATCAACCTGGCTTGGGGTGGACGGCGTATCGACAAGCTGCCCATCTGAGGATAGAGAGATGTTTCAGATTCTACATTTTGAAAAACCGATCCCGTTTATGCGCTATGCCAAGCCGGGTGTGGTTTTCTCTTCCGTGCTGATGGTGGTAGCCCTGTTCTTCCTGTTTGATCGGGGACTGAACTGGGGTCTGGACTTTACCGGTGGTACCACTATCGAGGTGGGGTTCCAGCAGTCGGTGAGCCTGGACAAGATCCATGACGCTCTGGAAGAGCAGAAGATTGAAGGGGCAACCCTGCAACACTTTGGCTCCAGCCGTGACGTGCTGTTCCGCCTGACCCCGAAAGAGGGGGTCAAGGTAGAACAACAGGGTAACGAAGTGCTGGCGGCGGCCAAGCAGCTCGACGAGGGCGCAGTGCTCAAACGCGTCGAGTTCGTCGGCCCTTCCGTGGGTGATGAACTGGCGACAGACGGTGCGCTGGCCATGCTGGCCTCCATCCTCTGTATCCTGGCCTACGTGGCAGTGCGTTTCGAATGGCGTCTGGCGCTGGGGGGCATTCTCTCCCTGGTGCACGACGTGGTGATCACGCTGGGTGTCTTTGCCTACTTCCAGTACGAGTTCGACCTGACCGTACTGGCGGCGCTGATGACCCTGGTGGGTTACTCCCTGAACGATACTATCGTGGTGTTCGACCGCTTGCGGGAGAACTTCCGCAAGGTGCGTAAAGGGGATACCGAGTACATTCTGGATCTCTCCATGACCGAGACCCTGAGTCGTACCATCATCACCTCCGGCCTTACCTTTATCGTGGTGCTGGCGCTGCTGCTCAAGGGCGGTGCGCTGATCCACGGTTTTGCCGTGGCCATGGTGATCGGTGTGGCGTTCGGTACCTACTCCTCCATCTATGTGGCGAGTGCGTTTGCCATGTTCCTCGGCGTCAAGCGCGAGCACATGCTGCCAACCCAGGTAGAGAAAGAGGGTGCGGACCAACAGGAAATCCTGCCGTAACAGTGAAGAGCGCCTCATGGCGCTCTTTTCTTATCTCTGCGTGTCGTTTGCTGACGCACATGATTTAAACAACAGGAGTTTGTCATGCATCACAATCCCCGTTTTTTGGCGCTGGTTGACGGGATCCGCTCCGGCATCACCGAAACCGATGTTCACCAGATCAAGCGCTGGCAGGATGAAGGGCGCACGTTTCACCTGATCGACGTGCGGGAAGAGAGCGAGTGGGCCAAAGGCCATCTGCCCGGTGCCCGATATCTGGGTCGTGGCGTGATTGAGCGGGATATCGAGACCCAGTTCCCGGATCTCGAGACCGAGCTCTACCTCTATTGTGGTGGTGGTTTTCGCTCAATTCTGGCGGCGGACAACCTGCAACAGATGGGTTATCGCAAGGTGATCAGCGTCGACGGCGGGTTTCGCGGTTGGTGCGATGCCGGATACCCTGTCGAATCCTGATTTATTTGAGGTAGAGGGGCACAGCTACATGACAAAGCAGCTGTTGACCTTTACCATATGCGGGGTCAAGCGTAAGCGTCGGAGTGTTCATTGAACGTCAGGAAAGGGATTGGATACCTCCTCGGTATCCTGTTGTTGCTTCCCATGTGGGGTTGCAGCAGTAGCAGTCAGGTTAACACCCCCAAGGTTCCCAAGCCGCAGCCTGCTTCACTGGTGTTGGCGACCCCCCTGCAGGTCTCCTACCAGAGTGAGCTGGCGCTCGCCCGACTCGGGCAGATGCTCAGTGAAATGGAACTGACCACCGAGCAACGGGCAGAGTTGTTCTATGAGCGTGCCGTGGTGTTTGATCGGGTTGGTCTGCGTTCCCTCGCGCGGCTCGATTTCAACCGTGCCCTGCGGGAGAAGCCGGATTTCGCCGAAGCCTACAACTTCATCGGCGTCTATCTGGTACAGCAGCAGAATTACGACGAGGCCTATGATGCCTTCGATTCCGCCCTCGAACTGGCGCCGGACTATGACTATGCCTATCTCAACCGTGGCATCGCCCTCTATTACGGTAACCGTCCCGAACTGGCCGCGGCCGATATGAAGCGTTTCTACGAGGCGCAGCCGGAAGACCCCTATCGGGTGATCTGGCTCTATCTGGCTGAGCAGAAACTCGACCCGTCGGCCGCCATGAGCCGGATGCGCGAGCGTCTCAACAAGTACGATGACGACGCCTGGAACTGGGATCTGGTTCGCCTCTATACCGGCGAGATCAACGCTTCCCAGCTGATGGGCAACGTGGTGAAAGGGGTGAAGGATAACCGGGAGCTTGCCGAGCGCCTGTGTGAAACCTACTTCTATCTGGGCAAGTTCGAGTTGGGCAAAGGCAACCGCAAGGAAGCCATCAGCTACTTCAAGCTGGCCTTATCCAACAACGTCTATGACTTTATCGAGCACCGCTATGCGCTGCTGGAGCTGGAGTTGATGGCGCGCAAACCCTTGCCGCCTGGTGCCCAGAGCGCTCGTAACAAGGGTGATCAGCCCTCCTGATCCACTGCCAGATAGTGGTAAAAAAGGCCTCGCGATGAGGCCTTTTTGTTGGGCGTATGGCGGGCTTATTCCACTAGGCTCATGCCGGGGATCTGGCGCCAGTAGCCGTTGCAGTCGCTTCCTTGCTGCAAGGAGAGGGGAGCCTGGCCCTGCCGGTTGGCTTTGAAGCGGGCCAGCATCTCCAACGTATTCATCCCTTGCGGCGAAAGCCTGACCACATCTACCAGACCTTCCATACCAGCCAGCTCGTTACCCAGGTTATAGCAGTAACCGGACTGGGTCTGGATCCCGTTGAGATTGAACACCCGTTGTCCCTCGCGGCTGTTGGCCAGTCGTCCGGTGGGGTAGTTGATGCAGGCGAGCTCGCAGTTGTCTTTCGGTTTGTCGAGGGAGCGGGCGGTGAAGCAGCGCGCCGAGTAGGCGAGCGGCAGATGGCCGTAGGCAAACACCTCCACCTCAAATTGGTCGCGCAGGGAGCCCAGATCCATATTGAGCTGGATCAGCCAGTCACGGGAGAGCTCCACCGGCATGACCCAGCGTTTCATCCCCTGTTTGAGCAGCATGCGCAGCACATCGGCGTTATAGGCGTTGATGGCGGGGCCACAGACGAAGGGGAGCCCTGCCTCCCAGGCGAGTTGCACCGTACCGAGATCGTTGGCTTCGACCATCAGGTCGCCATTGTCGACCAGCCGCTTCACCTCCTTGAGTTCGGAGGGGGCGGAGATAAGGGCGAGGGTCGAGAGCACCACCTGCTTGTCGGAGCAGGCCATCTGACGGGCCAGCGCAATCCAGTCATCGACTTTGAGTTCGCGCCGCTTGCTGCAGACGGTCTCCCCCAGATAGATGATGTCGGCCTGACTGTCGGCAGCGGCATGGTAAAAGGCTTCGGTATCGGCTTTGGGCCAGTAGAAGAGCAGAGGCCCGAGAGAAAATTGCATGGGTGGACTCCTTATTGCCACTGACGATGGTAGGCGCCGAGGGTAGTCTGGCTACCTTCGGAGACGCGGGCTAGCTGGGCATCCCACTCAGCTTTAACCTGATAGGCCCCGGGATTGGCCTGATAGGCATCGATGGCCGCACGCCACACCCGGGTCACTTGCTCCACATAGGCGGGGCTGCGCTGGCGCCCTTCAATCTTGACCGACTGGATCCCGGTCTTGAACAGCTCGGGCAGGAGACCCAGGGTATTGAGACTGGTGGGCTCTTCCAGCGCGTGGTAGGTCTGGCCATCCACGTCGAAACGCCCCTTGCAGAGGGTCGGGTAACCGGCATTTTCGCCCGGGCCATAGCGGTCGATCAGCACCTCGTTGAGTCGCGACTCGAGACCATTCGGGGTCTCTTCCCAACGGACGAACTTGGCCGGTGAGCAGGCGCCGACGGTGTTGGGACTCTCGCCAGTCATGTAGGAGGAGAGATAGCAGCGCCCCTCGGCCATGATGCAGAGGCTGCCAAAGGCGAATACCTCAAGGCCAACATCGGTCTCGCGGGCCAGCTGCTTGACCTGATGCATGGAGAGTACCCGGGGCAGCACCACCCGTGTGACATTGAATTGCTGCTGATAGAAGCGAATGGCGGCGGCATTGGTGGCGCTGGCCTGCACCGAGACATGGAGTTCCATCTCGGGGTAGTGGCGGCTGGCATATTCCAGCACAGCGAGATCGGCGATGATTAACGCATCGGCGCCGAGGGCCACCCCGCGATCAACCGCCTGTTTCCATCGAGTATCGGCCCCGGGATGGGCAAAGGTATTGATGGCAATATGCAGCTTGCGACCATGTTGATGCACATAATCTACCGCCTTCTCCAGTTTGCTGTCGGTAAAGTTGAGACCGGCAAAGTGGCGGGCATTGGTGTCATCCTTGAAACCGATATAAACGGCATCGGCCCCGTTATCCACGGCGGTTTTCAGTGCCGGCAAACTGCCTGCCGGACAGAGTAATTCCATTGGTACGCTCCGAGAGTGCATATGAAGGGCAAACGAGCCCTGATTGTATGCAGCCATGCACTCCCGCTTTTTGACCTGAGGCAGCTTTGTGTGGCTTTACCCTTCTTGAGGTAACCCTGCACAAGTTTGATTTCCAACAGGATCTTGACACTCTCCCTGTGTTTGAATGCGCAAAAAAGGGAGTCTATCGTGTTTCAACAACTGCAACGCCGCCTGGTCGAACAGGCTCCGCGCTTCTTGCGCCATCCCCTCAAGCTGGTTCCCTTCAATCTGCAAAAGCAGCTGATGGAGAGTTTGCTGGCCCGGGTTTTCAAAGAGGCTATCGAAGATGGCGATTTCGAGTTTCTGGCAGACAAGTGGCTGAAAGTCGAAGTCTCTGATCTGGAGCTGTGCTGGTTTATCAGTGAGCAGAATGGCCAGCTGGTGGTGGCTCGCGAGTGTGACAAGGCCGATGTCTGCTTCAGCGGTACCGCCAACGACCTGATCCTGATTGCCGGTCGCAAAGAGGATCCGGATTCGCTCTTTTTCCAGCGCAAGCTGAAGATAGAAGGGGATACCGAACTGGGTCTTGAGGTGAAAAACTTGATGGACAGTCTGGATCTCGATGGCTTGCCGAGCCTGATGAAGTATCCCCTGATGGATCTGGCGACGTTTATCGAACGGGCCCGCACCGAGTCAGCGCAGGCTCCGGTGCAGACGGCGCCGGGCGGGATCCCGTCTTAAGTGGACAATCACCCCATGGGCATGGCGACGATAATGGTGCCGTGCCCAGAGGCAACGACAGGCCCACAGACAGGGCACCAAGGCGATGAGTGCCGCAGGGGCGGGCAGCTGTGACATGGCCAGCCCCGCAGCCAGCCAGATGAAGGGCTGCGCTTCATACAGCCACTCCGGCTGTAGCCAGCGTTTGTTCGGAAAGATAATCAGATCGGTACGTCGGTAGCTGGAGCGCATCATCCAGGTCACCGCTCCGGCGATAAACAGCAAGGTGCCTGCAAACCAGAGCAGGGGCTGATCACTCAACGTAATAATGGCAATGGCTGCCAGCAGGTAGAGGCTGGGCAATCTCTCATAGATAAAGGGAGGAAGCATGGCGTTGTGTCTCCTGTGCCGTTTATCGGATATCCATCAAGTTTAGTCCCCCCTCTCTCACTTCCCTCATGCTGGTTTGTTATACAAACAGGTGGTTTTGTTCTGAAATGGCTCGGCTTTTACGGTGCCAACATCGTGTTCTCTTATGTTACAATTGCGCGCCATTTTTGACTGAAGAATGACTGGGCATGTTGGATCAGATTCGTATCGTTTTGGTAAACACCTCTCATATCGGCAACATGGGGTCTGCGGCACGTGCCATGAAGACCATGGGGTTGACCCAGCTGGTATTGGTTGATCCGCAAGCCTTGCCGGATGACAATGCCTTCGCCTTGGCGGCTGGTGCCAGCGATGTGCTTGCCAATGCCCGTATCGTCCCGACACTGGATGACGCGATCGCCGATTGTGGTCTGGTCATTGGCACCAGCGCCCGCTCTCGAACCCTGAGTTGGCCCATGCTCGATCCCCGTGAAGCTGGCGAAAAGTCGGTGGTTGAGGGGATGCAGCACCCGGTCGCCTTGGTGTTTGGTCGTGAACGCACCGGCCTCACCAATGACGAGCTGCAAAAGTGCCACTACCACGTGGCCATTCCGGCCAATCCTGATTACAGCTCTCTCAATCTGGCCATGGCGGTGCAGACCCTCTGTTACGAAGTGCGGATGCGCTGGCTAAAGGGGCAGGCCACCGAGCCTGAAGATGAGATGGTCTATCCGAGTACCGCCCAGCTGGAAGGGTTCTATCAGCACCTGGAACAAACCCTGATGAAGACCGGTTTTATTGCCGATGACCATCCGGGTCATGTAATGAGCAAGCTGCGTCGCCTGTTCAATCGGGCTCGGCCGGAAGCAGCTGAGCTCAACATTCTGCGCGGGATTCTGACCTCGGTGCAGAAAGCGCGCGTACCGGATTAATCCGACTGATTTACTCAACCATATACTTGACTGATTTGGTCGGGTATGTGACCATGTGCCCCATTAAATTGCTTCGCAAGACGGTAAGGCACATGAGACTGACTTCAAAAGGACGTTACGCTGTAACCGCCATGCTCGACGTGGCGCTGCATGCAGAGCAGGGGCCCGTCCCCCTTGCCGATATTTCCGAGCGCCAGGGCATCTCGTTGTCCTATCTCGAGCAGCTCTTTGCCCGCCTGCGCAAACATGGTCTGGTGAGCAGCGTGCGTGGCCCGGGCGGTGGTTATCGCCTTGGGTTGGCCCCAGGCGAGATTTCGGTTGGTCAGGTGATCACCGCGGTCGATGAGTCGGTCGATGCAACCAAGTGCCTCGGCAAGGGCGGTTGCCACGGCGGTACCCAGTGCCTGACTCACTCCCTGTGGCGCGACCTGAGTGAGCGGATCTCCAGTTTCCTCGGTGATATCACCCTGGCTGAGCTGGTACGCCAGGCCGATGTGCGCCGGATTGCCGGCAAGCAAGATGAACAAATGAAGACCGTGTTGTCCCTGGTTGATCGGGCAGAACACGGCGATGTGAGCTTGAAAGTCCAACTATAAACGTGCTTTCCACAGCGGGACTCTGTATGACCCGGACTGTGACGGAGAAAAACATGAAACTGCCTATTTACCTTGATTATTCGGCAACCTGTCCGGTGGACCCGCGTGTCGCAGAAAAAATGATGCAGTGTCTCACCATGGATGGCCTGTTCGGCAATCCGGCTTCCCGTTCTCACCGCTTTGGCTGGCAAGCCGAAGAGGCGGTGGATCTGGCCCGTAATCAAGTGGCAGAGCTGATCGGTGCCGATCCCCGCGAGATCGTCTTCACTTCCGGTGCGACCGAATCCAATAACCTGGCCATCAAGGGTGTTGCCCACTTCTATGCCAGCAAGGGCAAGCACATCATCACCTCCAAGACCGAACACAAGGCGGTGCTCGATACCTGTCGCCAGCTGGAGCGTGAAGGGTTCGAGGTGACCTATCTTGAGCCGATGCCAAACGGCCTGTTCACTATCGAGATGATCGAGAATGCCATGCGTGATGACACCATCCTGGTCAGCATCATGCATGTGAACAACGAAATCGGCGTGGTTCAGAACATTGCCGCCATCGGTGAGTTGTGCCGTTCCCGCAAGATCCTGCTGCACGTGGATGCCGTTCAGAGTGTGGGCAAGATCCCGGTAGATGTGGAAGCACTGAAAGTGGATCTGCTCTCCGTCTCTGCGCACAAGGTGTATGGTCCGAAAGGGATCGGTGCACTGTTTGTTCGCCGTAAACCCCGCGTTCGTCTGGAAGCCCAGATGCACGGTGGCGGCCACGAGCGCGGCATGCGTTCCGGTACTCTGCCGACCCACCAGATCGTCGGGATGGGCGAAGCTTTCCGCATCGCCAAAGAAGAGATGGTGAGTGAAGGCGAGCGTATCTTGGCTCTGCGCCAGCGTCTGTGGAATGGCATCAAGGATATTGAAGCCGTCTACATCAATGGCGATCTGGAGCAACGTGTTCCGGGCAACCTCAACGTCAGCTTTGCCTATGTGGAAGGGGAATCCCTCATCATGGCGCTGAAAGATTTGGCGGTCTCTTCCGGTTCGGCCTGTACCTCCGCCAGCCTGGAACCCTCCTATGTGCTGCGCGCACTGGGTCTGAACGACGAGCTGGCACACAGCTCCATCCGTTTCAGCATGGGGCGCTTCACCACCGAGGAAGAGATTGACTACGCGGTCAAGCTTATTCGTGACTCCATCGGTCGTCTGCGCGAGATGTCCCCACTGTGGGAGATGTACAAAGACGGCGTCGATCTGAACACGGTCGAATGGGCTCATCACTGATCTATCTGGTCAGTGAGCAACAGAATTAGCAGGAGTGAGATATGGCTTACAGTGAAAAAGTAATCGACCACTACGAGAATCCTCGCAACGTCGGTGGTTTCGACAAGAATGATCCCAGCGTTGCAACCGGCATGGTCGGTGCGCCCGCCTGTGGCGACGTGATGAAGCTGCAATTGAAGATCAGCGATGAAGGCATCATCGAAGATGCCAAGTTCAAGACCTACGGCTGCGGTTCTGCCATCGCCTCCAGCTCCCTGGTGACCGAATGGGTCAAGGGCAAGACTCTGGACGAAGCGGCTGGCATCAAGAACACCGATATCGCCGAAGAGTTGGCCCTGCCACCGGTGAAGATCCACTGCTCCATTCTGGCCGAGGACGCCATCAAGGCCGCCATCGCCGATTACAAGCAGAAGAAAGGTCTCTAAGCGCCGGAGAGCAGTATGGCTATTACCATGACAGATGCCGCCGCGGCACGGGTTTCCTCTTTTCTGGCTAACCGGGGCAAGGGCATTGGCCTGCGCCTCGGCGTCAAAACCACCGGCTGCTCCGGTCTTGCCTACGTGCTTGAGTTCGTTGATGAACTGACCGATGAGGATCAGGTGTTCGAGCAGCAGGGCGTCAAGATTATTGTTGATGCCAAGAGCCTGATCCATCTGGATGGCACCGAGCTGGATTTCGTCAAGGAGGGCCTCAACGAGGGCTTCCAGTTCAACAATCCCAACGCCAAAGGCGAGTGTGGTTGCGGCGAAAGCTTCAGTGTCTGAGCTGTTTGACGTCAATGATCCTTCGTCTGTGGTTGAGCGGGTTGCCCATGACCCGTTCAACCACATCTCATTTGCCAGGGGCGAGTGAGGTTGTGGCGAACGTTTCCAAGAGGTTTGCATGAATCATTTCGAGCTGTTTGGGCTGGTTGAAGGCTTCGAGCTCGATACCCGTCAGTTGGCTGATACCTACCGCCAGCTGCAAACCCAATTCCATCCTGATCGTTTTGCCACAGCCCCCGAACGGGAGCAGCTGGCTGCGGTGCAACGTGCTGCCCAGATCAACGAAGCATTCACCACCCTAAAGGCGCCGCTGCGCCGTGCCGAATATCTGCTCTCTCTGCGTGGCACCGATATCCGTGGTGAACAGCAGACTCTGCAAGATACCGCGTTTCTGATGCAGCAGCTGGAGTGGCGCGAGCGTCTGGCCGATCTGAAAGATGACGCCGACCCTGAGCGCGCCATCAAGGATTTTCGCAGCGAGATCAGGCATGATCACCAGATGTTGATGCAGCAGCTGACCGAGTCTCTTGCCGCTGGCAGAGATCTCGTTGCCGCTGATTGCGTTCGCAAACTCAAGTTTGTCGACAAGCTCCTCGAAGAGCTGGAACGATTCGAAGACTCGCTTCTCGAGTCTTGATCCTTTAACGCTGGAAGTTTCATTACCCATGGCATTACTGCAAATCGCCGAACCCGGCCAGAGCGCTGTTCCTCATCAGCACAAACGTGCCGTCGGCATCGATCTCGGCACCACCAACTCTCTCGTCGCTGCGGTTCGCAGCGGTCACGCCGATACCCTTTGCGATGAGCAAGGGCGCGACCTGCTCCCGTCAGTGGTGCACTATCAAAGCGACGCCATTCGAGTCGGAATAGATGCCAAGCGCGAAGCGGCGCTCGATCCTCACAACACCATCGTCTCGGTCAAACGGATGATGGGCAAGGCGCTGGCCGATATCGATACCCGCCAGCAGCCTTACCAGTTTGTTGCCGCCGACAATGGCATGCCGCAACTACAAACCCGTCAGGGGCTGGTCAATCCGGTACAGGTCTCGGCCGAAATTCTCAAAAAGCTGGCCGAGCGTGGCGCCCAGACACTCGGGGGCGATCTCGATGGCGTGGTCATTACCGTGCCCGCCTATTTCGATGATGCCCAGCGTCAGGGCACCAAGGATGCGGCCCGTCTGGCCGGTCTGCACGTACTGCGTCTGCTCAACGAGCCGACCGCGGCCGCGATTGCCTATGGCCTTGACTCCGGTCAGGAAGGGGTGATCGCGGTTTACGATCTGGGGGGCGGCACCTTCGATATCTCCATCCTGCGTCTGCACCGCGGTGTGTTTGAAGTGATGGCGACCGGCGGCGATTCCGCCCTCGGCGGTGATGATTTTGATCACCTGCTGGCGGACTGGATCAAGGAGCAAGCGGGCCTCTCCGGCGAGCTGGATGCCCATCTGCAGCGCGAGCTGCTGGATGTGGCCGCTGCCGTCAAACACGGCCTGACCGATGCCGAGCAGGTGGCGTGCACCTTTGCTGGCTGGCAGGGTTCAGTGAGCCGTAGCCAGTTTGATGAACTCATCACCCCGCTGGTGAAACGGACCTTGCTGGCTTGTCGCCGCGCCCTGCGCGATGCCGGTCTCGAGCAGGTGGAAGTGCTGGAAGTGGTGATGGTCGGTGGCTCCACCCGGGTGCCGCTGGTGCGTGAACTTGTGGGCGAGTTCTTCCAGCGTACGCCGCTGACCAGTATCGATCCTGACAAGGTGGTCGCCATTGGCGCCGCCATCCAGGCCGATATTCTGGTGGGCAACAAGCCCGATGCCGAGATGCTGCTGCTGGACGTTATCCCCTTGTCGCTGGGTCTGGAGACCATGGGTGGCCTCGCCGAGAAGGTGATCCCGCGCAATACTACCATCCCGGTTGCCCGCGCCCAGGAGTTCACTACCTTCAAGGATGGTCAGACCGCCATGGCCATTCACGTGGTACAGGGTGAACGCGAGTTGGTGGCCGATTGCCGCTCCCTGGCCCGCTTTACCCTGACCGGTATTCCGCCGATGGCAGCCGGCGCCGCCCATATTCGCGTCACCTTCCAGGTGGATGCGGATGGTCTGCTCTCGGTCAGCGCCATGGAGAAATCCTCCGGCGTGCAGGCCGAGATCCAGGTCAAGCCCTCTTACGGGCTGGCGGAGCAGGATATCCTCAACATGCTGAGTGCCTCCATCGAGAACGCCCAGCAGGATATGGATGCCCGCATGCTGGCCGAGCAGCAGGTTGAAGCCGACCGGGTGGTCGAGAGTCTCAATGCGGCGCTGGCCGCCGATGGCGATGCCCTGCTCAATGCTGCCGAGCGTGCCGAGATTGATGCCGCCATCGCCCATCTGCTGACCATGCGCAACAGCGGCGCAACCCATCAAATCAAAGAAGCCATTGAGGCAGCCGATGCTGTCAGTGGCGAGTTTGCAGCCCGCCGGATGGACGCCTCCATCCGCAAGGTGCTGACCGGACAAAACGTCAACAAGGTGTAATATGCCAAAACTGATCATTCTTCCTCATCCCGTACTCTGTCCGGATGGCGCCGCCCTTGAGGGACAAAGCGGCGAGACCATTCTGGATGTGGCGCTGCGCAACGGTATCGAAATCGAGCACGCCTGCGAGAAATCCTGTGCCTGCACTACCTGCCACTGTGTGGTGCGCGAGGGCTTTGACTCGCTCGAGCCAAGCGACGAGCTGGAAGACGACATGCTGGACAAGGCGTGGGGGCTGGAGCCGGAATCGCGCCTCAGCTGCCAGGCAAAATTGGCGGACGAGGATCTGGTGGTGGAACTGCCCAAGTACACCCTGAACCTTGCCTCTGAACGCCATTAATTACACATGAGTGAATTGCACGTGCAGCATCCTGTGGTGCTTCAGTGATATGGTGGAAGGCCGTGACCCTCGGGGGCACGGCCTTTTTTGTATTCGTTATTCTCTCTTTGCCAATAAGCTCTTTCCCATAAAGAGTGCTTATACATAGTGCCAGTAAAAAGGAAGCAAACACGATGGCTGACATGATGAAGGTAGCGTTATCCACCCAGGCTGCGGCCGCCTATTGGGGCGAGGGCGCCCAGCTCAGTTTCAATGGCGATGAGGCACTGATCCATCTTGGTGCCGCCGGTCAGGAGAAGGATGTTCTGCGCACCGTTCAGCGCGCCGCCCGTCGCCTCGAATCGAGCGGGATCAAGCGGGTGACGCTGGTCGGTGAAGGCTGGGATCTGGAGCGTCGCTACGCGTTCGCCCAGGGTTTCTACGCCGCCAAGGGAGCGCGTGAACTGGATTTCGGCCAGCAGAGCGATGCGGACGCCCGTGAACTGGATGCACTGCTCAAGGCGGCTCGCTGGGTACGTGACATCACCAATGGCTGTCCGGAAGAGATCTACCCCATGAGTCTGGCGGAATCGGCCCTGTTGCTCATTCGTGGGCTGGCCGGGGATCAGGTTACAGCTCGCATCACCGCCGGTGAAGCGCTGCGCGAGTCCGGCCATATCGGGATCTGGTCGGTTGGCCGTGGCAGCGAGCGCGAGCCTGTGCTGCTGGAGCTCGACTACAACCCGACCGGTGATCGCAATGCGCCCGTGGTGGCGGCGCTGGTGGGCAAGGGGAT
Source organism: Aeromonas sp. R3-1 (assembly GCF_040908345.1). Classification (NCBI taxonomy): domain Bacteria; kingdom Pseudomonadati; phylum Pseudomonadota; class Gammaproteobacteria; order Aeromonadales; family Aeromonadaceae; genus Aeromonas; species Aeromonas sp. R3-1. The sequence goes on along the minus strand of NZ_JBFODN010000031.1, from coordinate 11,697 downwards.
CACTTTTGATTCCGGTGGCTACTCCATGAAGTCCTCTGACAACATGCTGCCGATGAAGTCCGATATGGGCGGCGCGGCCATGGTGACCGGCGCGCTGGCGCTGGCTATCAGCCGCGGTCTGAACCAGCGGGTGAAGCTCATTCTCTGCTGCGCCGAGAACCTGGTCTCCGGCCACGCCTTCAAGCTGGGCGACATCCTCACTTACAAGAATGGGGTTTCGGTCGAGATCCAGAACACCGATGCGGAAGGTCGTCTGGTGCTGGCCGATGGCCTGATGGCGGCCTCCGACAGCGGTGCGGCTTATATCCTTGACGCAGCCACCCTGACCGGCGCCGCCAAGATGGCGCTGGGGCGTGACTACAATGCGGTGTTTGCCCTCGATGAGACCGAACAGCTGCGTGCGCTGGCCGCCGCCAAGGTGGAAAACGAACAGGCGTGGGCGCTGCCGCTGGAACCCTGGCATGCCAGCCAGCTCACCTCGGCCTTTGCCGATCTGGGCAACGTCGCCTCGGCAGAAGGCACGGCCGGTGCCACCACGGCTGCTGCGTTCCTTTCCCGCTTCGTGCGTGATGAGGGCAAGGGTTGGGTGCACCTGGATCTGGCGGCCTCTTATCAGAAATCGGGCAACGATCTGTGGGCGACCGGCGCCAAGGGGCACGGTCTGCGTACCATCGCCCGCTGGCTGCAGGAGGTGACCGCATGAATGTCTGGTTAAGTCGTGAATTTGCACCGGCCGAGTGGGGGGAGGGGGCGCTGCTCTCTCACCGTGCCGACGGCATGGTGATCCATCTGGTGACGGCCAATCCGCTGCTCGATATCCAGCAGGCGGGCCGTCGCCTCTGCCAGCAGGGGATCCAGAAAGTGACCCTGGCTGGTCACTGGGAGCGTGAACAGCAGTGGGCTTTTGCCCAAGGGCTGCAAACCCCCAAGGCGGAGGTGCAACTGCAGTGGGCCATGTCCTCGGAAGAGGACAGAGAGGAGCTGGAAGCGCGTTGGCTCTGCGGCCGCTGGGTGCGCGAGATGACCAATGCCACCCCGGAGCAGTTGGGCCCGCTGGAGCTGGCGGTGGAAGCGGCCTCCTTTATAACCGAGCTGGCGCCGGACAAGGTGAGTCATCGCATTTTGAAAGGCGAAGCGCTGCAACAGGCGGGCTGGGTCGGCCTTTACCAAGTGGGCCGCGGCAGTGCGCGCGAACCGGTATTGCTGGAGCTCGACTTCAACCCGGGGCGTGACCCCAAGGCGCCGGTGGCGGCAGCGCTGGTGGGCAAGGGGATCACCTTTGACTCCGGCGGCTACTCCATGAAGAGTTCCGAGGGGATGCTTACCATGAAGTGCGACATGGGTGGTGCGGCGATTGTCACCGGTGCACTGGCGCTGGCTATGCTGCGCGGGCTCGACAAGCGGGTGAAGCTGATCCTCTGCTGCGCCGAGAACCTGGTCTCCGGCCACGCCTACAAGCTGGGCGACATCCTCACCTACAAGAACGGCACCACGGTCGAGATTGTGAATACCGATGCCGAGGGGCGGCTGGTGCTGGCCGACGGTCTGCAACTGGCGAGCGAGTCCGGCGCACCGCTGATCATCGATGCCGCGACCCTGACTGGCGCAGCCGTGATGGCGCTGGGTGGGCGCTACAATGCTCTGTTCGGCCTCGACAAAGGGCTGGTAAGCCGAGCCATGACTTATGCCGATGCCGAGCATGAGCCAGCCTGGCCGCTGCCACTGGAGCCCTGGCACCGCCAGCAGTGCCCCTCCCATTACGCCGACACGGCCAACAGCCGTCCGGTGAAGGGGGGCGGGCCGGGTGGCGCCTCCAACGCGGCGGGTTTCCTCTCCCGTTTCGTTGCCAACGAAGGGATGGGCTGGTTGCATATCGATCTGGCCGCCTGCTTCAGTGACAACGGTGACAGCCTGTGGGCACCAGGGGCCAATACCCTGGGGATGCGCACCATAGCGCGGGCCTTGCTGGCGGAAGCCAAATAGGCGAGACAAGGCACCTTCGGGTGCCTTTTTCATGCTGTTCGAATTATGAACAAAAGATGGAGTTTTGGCGGCTTAAGGTAACTATCGTGCGCAAGCGCACATATTTTCCGGCTCTGCTCGGTCAAGATGAGTGTGGATGTTGATTGCAAGGGAGTGATGTTTAATAAAAAGTTGCTTGTTTGTGTGTTTTTCCGGTTTTTGTTTACGTATAATCGCCAGCGAACATGGATTCTAACAATAAAACTCTGTAGTTAAGGAAAGATATCAATGGCCATCGAACGTACCTTCTCTATCGTCAAACCGGATGCTGTCAGCAAGAACCTGATCGGTGCCATCTATAGCCGTTTCGAAAGCGCAGGCTTGAAAGTGGTGGCATCCAAAATGCTGCACATGAGCAGTGAACAGGCTGCCGGTTTCTATGCCGAGCATCAGGGCAAGCCTTTTTATGACAATCTGGTCAGCTTCATGACCTCTGGCCCTGTCATGGTGCAGGTGTTGGAAGGGGAAGACGCCATCCGTCGCAATCGCGAGATCATGGGGGCTACCAACCCGAAAGAGGCGCTGGCTGGTACCTTGCGTGCCTGTTATGCCGAGAGCATCGATCGCAACGCAGTGCATGGCTCCGATGCTCCGGCATCCGCTGCCCGCGAAATTGCCTACTTCTTCTCTGACAACGAGATCTGCCCGCGCGGCTGATTTTTGTGGATGATGACCCAAGGGAGCCTCGGCTCCCTTTGTTGTTTTCGCCGTTTACGCAATATCCCTCTATTCTCCAGGTGGAAAGCCAGACCCATTATTTGTACAATGCCGCCCCCTGACGTCGTCAGCCAATAATTGATGAAGTGTTTGAACTGAGGCCATTGATGAGCGAAACAAAAATCAACCTGCTGGATCTTGATCGGGATGCCATGCGTGCCTTTTTCGTCGAACTGGGCGAGAAGCCATTCCGGGCAGATCAGGTCATGAAGTGGATCTATCACTTTGGGTGTGATGATTTCGATCAGATGACCAACGTCAACAAGGTGCTCAAAGAGCGCCTCAAGGCAATCGCCGAGATCAAGGCGCCCGAGATCAGCCGCGAGCAGCGCTCTGCCGATGGCACCATCAAGTGGGCCTTGCAGGTGGGCGATCAGGAGGTCGAGACCGTCTACATCCCGGAAGATGACCGCGCGACCCTCTGCGTCTCCTCTCAAGTTGGCTGTGCGCTGGAGTGCAAGTTCTGCTCCACGGCTCAACAAGGCTTCAACCGCAATCTGAAAGTCTCCGAGATCATCGGTCAGGTGTGGCGTGCGGCCCGCGTGGTCGGTGGCAAGCGTCCCATCACCAACGTGGTGATGATGGGGATGGGCGAGCCGCTGCTCAACCTCGCCAATGTGGTGCCCGCCATGCGTCTGATGATGGATGACTACGGCTTTGGCATCTCCAAGCGCCGGGTGACCATCTCCACCTCTGGCGTGGTACCTGCGCTGGACAAGCTGGGTGACCAGATCGACGTGGCGCTGGCTATCTCCCTGCACGCCCCGAACGACAAGTTGCGTTCAGAGATCATGCCGATCAACGACAAGTACAACATCGAGGAGTTCCTCGCCGGTGTCCGTCGTTACCTGGCCAAATCCAATGCCAACGGTGGTCGGGTGACCGTCGAGTATGTGCTGCTCGATCATATCAATGACGATATGCAGCATGCGCACGAGCTGGCCAAGGTGCTCAAGGACACTCCGAGCAAGATCAACCTGATCCCGTTCAACCCCTTCCCGGGCAACCCTTACGGCAAGCCGAGCAACAGTCGTATCGATCGCTTCTCCAAGGTGCTGATGGAGTACGGTTTCACCGTGATTGTCCGCAAGACCCGTGGTGATGACATCGATGCCGCCTGTGGTCAGCTGGTGGGTGACGTGATTGACCGTACCAAGCGAACTATCAAAAATCGGATGCAACAGGATGGGATTTCCGTCAAAATGGTTTAAATGCTAAGCCATTGTATAGACAGGGAATGGATACACGTACATTGATCGTAGTGGCAGCGCTCTGCGCGCTGCCAGGCTGTGTGACCGAGACCACTTACGCTGGCCAGAACTCGACCCAGCGTGAAGTGGGTCCTGACCTCAAGGCGGCTGCCCAAACCCGCCTAGACCTGGGTATCCAGTACCTGCGTCAGGGCAATGCCGAGCAGGCCAAGTTCAATCTTGACCGCGCCCTCCAGTATGACCCCTCCAACCCCCAGATCCAGATCGGTTTTGCCTACTTTTACCAGAAGGTAGGAGATTTCAAGGCAGCCGAGACCCATTACAAGAACGCCCTTGCCATGGATCCGTCCAATGCTGACGCAATGAACAACTATGGTGCCTTCCTCTGTGATCGCGGCAGGTATGCCGAGGCAGATCAGGCGTTCAACCAGGCTGTTATTCAGCCAGGCTACGTAAAAATTGCCGATACCTATGAAAATGCGGCACTTTGTGCGCTGCAAAATCGCAGAAATGATAAAGCAGGCGAGTACTATCGCCTAGCCTTGGGGTATAATCCCCGCAATCCAGGGTTATTGCTGGACTTGGCCGAGCTTTCCATGAAAGATGGCAAGCTGCCTGATGTGCAGTCCTACCTCGCCCGTTTTGCCGATGTGTCAGACGAGAACGAGGAGAGTCTCTGGTTGAGACTTCGGCTGGCACAGGCGATGGACAAGCCGGCATTACTTCACCAATTCGGGACTGAGCTGGTAAGGCAATATCCCACTTCGCAACAAGCCAAGCGTTATTTAGCCAATGACTATTGAACAGCAACACGATTTCCAAGACGACTCCCAGGCAGTAGGCCCAGGCCAATTGCTGCGCAACGCCCGTGAACAGCTTGGCTGGACACGAGAACAGGTTGCGTCCCGCATTCACCTTCGTCTGACCCTGATCGCCGCTATCGAATCGGATACCTACGACAAGCACACCTCCCATACCTTTATTCGGGGCTATCTGCGTACCTATGCCAAGCTGGTCGGAATCCCCGACGAGACCATTCTGGCTGCTTACGACAAGCTGGGTCTGACTCCTCCCGACAATATAGACATGCAGAGCTTCTCCCGTCGCTCCCGCCAGCAAGCCAACGACAGTCGGCTCAAGGTGGTGACCTGGCTGGTGATCCTGGTGTTGATTGCGCTCTCGGTCGCCTGGTGGTGGCAGAGTACTTCACGCCGCTCCGCCGGTGATGAAGCGCTGGCAGCCACCGAGATGAGTGCAACCGGTTCGACTCCGGCTGAACCTGCCATCACGCCGCCCGATGCGATCAACACCGCCCCGGTGGAAGGCGCAGCCAACGCACCGGCAGCCACGGACGTGATTGCCCCTGCGGTGGTCTCCGATGCGACGGCTACCCTGGCGCCTGCTTCAGCGGCTATTGCCCCGAACGATGTCAGCGCGGCTGTCGGCACTGCGACCGATGCTGCGGTATCCGGCGCCAATGGCACTGAATCTGAAGAGGCTGTCGTTGATCCGGCGACTGCGCCGCAACTGAAGATGAGCTTCACCGCCGATTGCTGGCTGGATGTGAAGGATGCCAACGGCAAGACCCTGTTCAGTGGTCTGAAGAAGGCCAACGACGAGCTGGTGCTGGAAGGCGCCGAGCCCCTGAAGTTCATCATTGGCGCGCCCATGGCCGTCAAGCTTGACTACAAGGGTCAGTCGTTTGATATGAGCCGTTACAACAACGGTCGTACAGCCCGCTTCTCACTGCCGCAGGAGTAATCTGTTTCCCATGTCTTCTCACGAATCACCCATCATTCGTCGTAAATCCAGACAGATCATGGTTGGTAATGTACCGGTTGGGGGCGATGCCCCCATTACCGTGCAGACCATGACCAATACCAAGACCACAGATGTCGCCGCCACCATCGAGCAGATCCAGCGGATCGAGCGGGTCGGTGCCGATATCGTCCGTGTCTCCGTGCCCACCATGGAAGCGGCGGAAGCCTTCCGGCTCATCAAACAGCAAACCCGCATCCCCATCGTTGCCGATATCCACTTCGACTATCGCATCGCCCTGAAAGTGGCCGAGTACGGTGCCGATTGCCTGCGTATCAACCCGGGCAACATCGGTAACGAGCAGCGGGTGCGCTCGGTGGTCGATTGCGCGCGCGACCTCAATATTCCGATCCGTATCGGGGTCAATGGCGGGTCGCTGGAGAAAGATATCCAGGAGAAGTACGGCGAGCCGACCCCAGAGGCGCTGGTAGAGTCCGCCATGCGTCACGTGGACTATCTCGATCGTCTCGATTTCCAGGACTTCAAGGTGAGCGTCAAGGCCTCCGATGTGTTTCTGGCAGTCGGTGCCTATCGCCTGCTGGCCAAGCAGATTGAACAGCCGCTGCACCTTGGCATCACCGAAGCGGGCGGTTTCCGTGCCGGCGCGGTGAAGTCTGCCATCGGTCTGGGTATGCTGCTTACCGACGGCATCGGCGATACCCTGCGTATCTCGCTGGCGGCGGATCCGGTGGAGGAGGTAAAGGTAGGTTTCGATATCCTCAAATCCCTGCGTATTCGCTCCCGTGGCATCAACTTTATCGCTTGCCCATCCTGCTCACGGCAGGAGTTCGATGTGATCGCTACCGTCAACGCGCTGGAAGAGCGGCTCGAAGACATCATCACCCCGATGGATGTTTCCATCATCGGCTGTGTGGTGAATGGGCCGGGCGAAGCGCTGGTCTCCGACCTTGGTCTGGCAGGTGCCGCCAACAAGAGTGCCTTCTATGAAGGGGGCCAGCGGGTCGATCGGCTCGACAACAAGGATCTCATTCCAACTCTGGAGCGCCGCATTCGCGCCCGCGCCGCCATGCTGGATCCCGCCAACCGGATCCCGATGGACAAGGAGTGAGCGAAACGGGGCCACATTGGGTGGCCCTTTTTCCAGGTGACTGATTTTAAATCCCGCATCCGGATTCCCTGATTTTACCTTGGGGGGGAAAATCCCTATAATGCGGCCAAATTTTACCTCTTTTTCTCGAGTATCAACGTGGCAAAACAGATCCAAGCTATTCGCGGTATGAATGATTGCCTGCCGGAGCAGAGCCCGGTATGGCAGAAGGTTGAACAGATCCTGCGCCAGGTCGTTGCCAGCTATGGCTACAGCGAAGTGCGCATGCCGATTGTCGAGCAGACTCATCTGTTCAAGCGCGCCATCGGTGAAGTGACCGACGTGGTCGAAAAAGAGATGTACACCTTTGAAGACCGTAACGGCGACAGCCTGAGCCTGCGTCCGGAAGGGACAGCCAGCTGCGTCCGTGCCGGTATCGAACACGGTCTGCTCTACAACCAGGAACGCCGGATGTGGTACATGGGCCCCATGTTCCGTCACGAGCGTCCCCAGAAGGGCCGTTATCGCCAGTTCCACCAGTTCGGTGTCGAGCTGTTTGGCATCAACGGGCCGGACATTGACGCTGAACTGATCATGCTGACCCACCGCCTGTGGCGTCTGTTTGGCATCAGCGAGCATGTCACCCTGCAGCTCAACACCCTGGGTCAGAGCGCCGAGCGTGCCGCTTACCGCGATGCGCTGGTGGCCTATCTGGAGCAGTACAAGGAGCAGCTGGACGAAGAGAGCCAGCGCCGCATGTACAGCAACCCGCTGCGGGTGCTCGACTCCAAGGATGAAAAGGTGCAGGCCATTTTGGCGGGTGCCCCGCGCCTGTTCGACCATCTGGGCGAAGAGAGCCTGGCCCACTTCGAGGGGCTCAAGCGCCTGCTCGAGTCTGCCGGTATCAAATACGAAGTGAACGAGCGTCTGGTGCGTGGTCTTGACTACTACAACCTGACCGTGTTCGAGTGGGTCACCAGCAGTCTGGGTGCCCAGGGCACCGTCTGTGCCGGTGGCCGCTACGATGGTCTGGTAGAGCAGCTGGGCGGTCAACCGACCCCGGCCGTGGGCTTTGCCATGGGCATGGAGCGTCTGGTGCTGATGCTGGAGACTCTCGAGCTCAACGCCGATATCCGCCCGGCGGTAGATGTCTATCTGGCGATGGTGGGCGAGGGGACCGAACAGGCTGGCTTCCAGCTGGCCGAGCGTCTGCGCGATGCCCTGCCGGACCTGCGCCTGATGAGCCACTGCGGTGGTGGCAACTTCAAGAAACAACTCAAACGTGCCGACAAGAGCGGCGCGGCAATCGCCCTGATCCTTGGTGAGACCGAGGTGCAAAACGGGGAGATCACTATCAAATATCTGCGTGGTCAGGCCGAGCAACAGACCGTCAAGGTTGACGCCGCCATTGCCCTGCTGGCAGCCAAAGGAGAGTAAGCTGTGGAAGTCTATACCACCGAAGAACAACAAGTTGAGGTTATCAAGGAGTGGTGGAAAGAGAACGGAACCTCGGTGATTGCCGGGACCGTGATCGGTCTGGTCGGTCTGTTCGGCTGGCGCTATTACAACCAGCACCAGCAAGAGACCATGGAGGCCTCCTCCCACTCTTACAACCAGGTGATTGAGCAGCTGGCCAAGGGCGATGCCGCCGGTTTCGAGCAGGCACAGCAGTTTGTCACCGCCAACAAGGGTGACTCCTACGGTGAACTGGCCGCGTTGCAACTGGCTGCCGCTGCCGTCAAGGCGGGCAAGCTGGATCTGGCTGCCGAGCAGCTGGAGCTGGTGGCGACCACGGGTGACGAGAGCATTCGTCCCATCGCGGCGCTGCGCCTGGCCCGTGTACTGAATGATCAGGGCAAGGCAGATGAAGCGCTGGCCAAGCTGGCGACCATCCAGAATGAGGCCTTCAAGGCGCAGGTAGCCGAAGCCCGTGGTGATGTGCTGCAAAAGCAGGGCAAGACCGAAGAGGCTCGTGATGCCTATCAGGCAGCGGCGGATGCCGGCGGCCTGCAGGGTAGCGCCGAGCTCAAGCTGAAAATGGACGATCTGGCCCTGCCGGCCGTTGCGACTGGTGAGGCACCGGATGCGTAATCTATTCAAGATGGTGGCGCTGGGGGCTGCGGTCTCCTTCGCTCTGCAGGGGTGCTCCCTGTTCAGTTCCGAAGAGGATCTCAACCCGATGGCGCCGCTGCCCAAGGTTGAATCTGCCTTCACTGCCGACACCGCATGGTCATCTACTGTGGGTGATGGCATCGGGGACTTCTACTCCCAGCTCAAGCCGGTGGTGGAAGAGGATCGTATCTATGCGGCGGCCCGTGACGGCGATGTCAGCGCCTTTGACCGTGCCAGTGGCGATCGCCTCTGGACTGTCGATCTGGCCGACCTGCCGGTCAACGCCGACAAGCGCAGCGCCCGCCTTTCCGGCGGCCTGGTCTCCCGTTACGGCAAGCTGTTCCTCGGCTCCGAGAACGGCGTGGTCTACGCCCTGAACGAAGAGAATGGCGAAGTGCTGTGGCAGACCAATGTGCCCGGTGAAGTGGTGGCAAGCCCCGCGGTGGAAGATGGCCGCGTGGTGGTGTTGACCACCTCCGGTCGCCTGATCGCCCTCGACACTGATGAAGGTAAGATGCAGTGGTCGCTCTCCGAAGAGCAGCCGCCGCTGACCCTGCGCAGTGCCGGTGCACCGGTGATCACCAACGGCGCAGTGATTTACGGTCGTGCCGATGGCAAGGTGGGCATCGCCCTGCTGAGCAATGGCCAGCCTGTGCGCCAGTCCAAGGTGGCTGATCCGCGCGGTGCTACCGAGCTGGACCGCATGGTTGACGTCGATGCCAGCCCGCTGATCGCCGGTGATGAGCTCTACGCCATCGCCTACAACGGTCAGTTGATGGCGCGCAAACTGATGACCGGCGATGAAGTGTGGAAGCGCAAGTATTCCGGCTATCGCGATCTGGCGATGACCGGAAATGCCATCGTGCTGACCGACAGTCGCAGCCACTTGTTTGCCATCGACCGTCGTAACGGTCTGGAGCTGTGGTCCAACACCCAGCTGGAAAATCGTACCGTCACTGCACCTGTCATCTTCGGTGACTATGTGGTGGTGGGTGATGTGGAAGGATACCTGTATTGGCTTGATCGTACCGACGGTACCATCAAGGCTATGCAGCAGCTCGATAGCAGTGGTCTCTACGCCGCCCCGCTGGTGGATGGCGAGACCCTGTATGTGCAGAGCCGTGACGGCAAGTTGTACGCCCTCAAGCGTCCTTGATCGTCCGATAATGTGAATATCCGGCTCCTGGTCTTCGGACCCGGAGCCTTTGTCGTCTTGAGAATGAGGCTTTTATGACTCCTGTAGTAGCCCTGGTGGGCCGCCCCAACGTGGGGAAATCCACCCTGTTTAACCGCTTGACCCGTACTCGGGATGCCCTGGTTGCCGATTTTCCCGGTCTGACCCGGGACCGTAAATACGGTCAGGCGAAGTTGGGCGAGCTGGAATTTATCGTGGTCGATACCGGCGGTATCGATGGCACCGAAGAGGGGATCGAGCTGAAGATGGCCGAGCAATCCTTGCTGGCCATCGAAGAAGCGGACGTCGTGCTGTTCATGGTGGATGCCCGTGCCGGTCTGACCGCGGCGGATCAAGCCATCGCCGAGCACCTGCGCAAGGCCCACAAGAAGGTATTTCTGGTGGCCAACAAGACCGACGGTATCGACGGTGATTCCGCGGTCTCCGAGTTCTACGGTCTGGCGCTGGGCGAGGTCTACCAGATCGCGGCCGCCCACGGTCGTGGCGTGCTGAGCCTGCTTGAACTGGCCCTGGCTCCCCATCTGGAGACCCTGGTCGACTCCGCTACCGATGAAGATGCGCAGGATGAGGAAGAGGAGGACTTCGATGAAGAAGCCCTGCTGCGCATGGTGGCTGCCGGTGAACTCGATACCAAAGAGGACACCAAGGAGACCCCGTTCGCCGACCTGCCCATCAAGTTCGCCATCGTTGGTCGTCCCAACGTCGGTAAATCTACCCTGACCAACCGCATGCTGGGTGAAGATCGGGTCATCGTCTATGACATGCCCGGCACCACCCGTGACTCCGTTTACATTCCAATGGAGCGTGACGAGCAGAAGTATGTGGTCATCGACACCGCCGGTGTACGTCGTCGTGGCAAGGTGCACGAGACGGTGGAGAAGTTCTCCGTTATCAAGACCCTGAAAGCCATCGAAGATGCCAACGTCTGCCTGCTGGTGATCGACGCCCAGGAGACCATCACCGATCAGGACTTGAGCATCCTTGGCTATGTGCTCCACGCCGGTCGCTCCGTGGTGCTGGTGGTGAACAAGTGGGATGGTCTGGATCAGAAGGTGAAAGAGGATGTGAAGAACGAGCTGGATCGTCGCTTGGGCTTCATCGACTTCGCTCGCGTCCACTTCATCTCCGCCCTGCACGGCAGCGGTGTCGGCCATCTGTTTGAATCTATTCAGGAGGCTTACCAGTCCGCCACCCGTCGTACCAGCACGGCCATGCTGACCCGCATCATGCAGATGGCGCAGGAAGATCACCAGCCGCCGATGGTCAACGGTCGCCGCGTCAAGCTCAAGTATGCTCACGCTGGTGGCTACAACCCGCCGCGCATCGTGATCCACGGCAACCAGCTGAACGACTTGCCGGACTCCTACAAGCGGTATCTGATCAACTACTTCCGCAAGTCCCTCAAGATCATGGGCTCGCCGATCCGGGTCGAGTTCCAGGAGTCGGTCAACCCGTTTGAAGGCAAGAAGAACACCATGACCCTGAGTCAGGAACGTCAGCGCAAACGCCTGCTGAAAATGAAGAAGAAATAAGTCCTTGCGGCTGCCCTCACCGGCAGCCGCTTTGTTATCCTC
>NZ_JBFODN010000030.1:0-12794 GCF_040908345.1 Aeromonas sp. R3-1 | reverse complement strand
GGTGCGCCGCTGGTGCGCTCTGGCAATAGTAGATATTAGTTGATCATGGCGACCGGCTTGCGCTGACGCAGCATGATCAGGCGGGAAAGCAGCGGGAAGTAGGACTCCAGCTTGCGCAACAGCACCCGGCTGCAGGCAGGCTCGGCCAGCTCCGACTCATCTAGCACGATGCCGTTTGAGACAAAATAGAAACGGGGGTCACGCACATCCGGCCCGCAGACCGTCAGCTCCTTGTCCCCCTTGCGGATCAGCAGCGGCAAGACCGGCAAACCGATCGTCTCATCCTCTCCCCGGGCAAATCCGGCATCCTGCCAGGGCGCATCGCCGTCGATCAGCAGGATCGCCGCCTCCGTCTTGGCCGGTTGCCACTGGGCCAGGGGGTCACGGTGATGTGGGCAAAGTGATCACCATACTCGGGTGATGACCGCAAGATGGCCAACAGTCCCTCGCTGGCCGCGGACACGTTCTGACTCACTAATGACAAATTCATGGTTCACATCCCTATGCTCATGACAGCCTGTATCCGGCTGCTGGGATAAGACTAGCGCAGATCTGGTCTATATTGGAGCCGTCAAATCTGGCAGTGGTAATCAATTGGTCGTAGGGGGATAACAGTTGCCATCGCAAAAAATACTGGTATCATACCGCGTCCTTTTATCCCCCGTTCTTTAACATCCAGTGGTGAACCTATGCATCCGATGCTGAATATCGCCGTGCGCGCTGCGCGCAACGCCGGTCAAGTTGTAGTAAAAGCCTTCTCCCAGCCAGAGAACATTGAGGCTATCCAAAAAGGCAGCAATGACTTCGTGACCAACGTTGACCGTGAAGCCGAAGCGGCCATCATTCACACCATCAAAAAATCTTACCCGGAGCACAGCATTGTTGCTGAAGAATCTGGTGAGATTGCCGGTACCAATCCGGACTACCAATGGATCATTGACCCACTGGATGGCACGACCAACCTTGTCAAAGGCATTCCGCACTTTGCCGTTTCCATCGCCCTGCGCGTAAAAGGCAAAACCGAACAAGCCGTTGTTTACGATCCCATCCGTGACGAACTGTTTACTGCTACTCGTGGTAGCGGCGCCCAGCTGAACGGCTACCGTATCCGTGTCGGCAAAGCCAAAGAGCTGGCTGGCACCGTGCTGGCGACCGGTTTCCCCTACAAACAAAAGCACCACATCGAGTCCTACCTGAAGATGTTCCAGAGCATGTTCATCGAATGTGCCGACATCCGTCGCTCCGGCTCTGCCGCACTGGATCTGGCCTACGTGGCTGCCGGTCGCGTCGACGGTTTCTGGGAAATCGGCCTGAAACCCTGGGACACCGCTGCCGGTGAACTGCTGGCCAAAGAAGCTGGCGCCATCGTCACCGACTTCGTAGGCGGTCACAACTACGAAAACTCCGGCAACATCGTGGTTGCCAACCCGCGTGTCCTGAAAGAGATGCTCGGCAAGATCCGCGAAGAGCTGCCGGAGTCTCTGGCCAAATAAGCCAGCTCCCCAGCCTTCACCAATATAAAAAAACCGGCGCAAGCCGGTTTTTTTATTGCTGCGATATACCCTGTCAGGGTATTCCAACCAACTGCTTATGCTCTTCTTCCCCCGTAGCTCGCGCCCCAACCGCTCGCCCCGTTCCCCATCCCCAAAACAGTTCGTCGCCCTTCTCTCGTTAGCAAACACGCCTTAACCAACCTTCTTGAATATCACCACACAGGCAGAGATAAGCATCTGATCTCCCTCCCAGTTTGCCCTGATCTTCATCCTCTGTATGAAGAGCCCCAACCATCAGGCCTCGTACCCATCGCCAGATAAAAAACACCCGGCACATGGCCGGGTGTCGTGAGGGCAGGCAAAGCGCCCCGACTTTTATGAATAAAGAGGCCGGAGCACTCCAGCCCCCTTATCAGGCGAGACGGAAGCGCCCGATGGTCTGCTTCAGACCCACCGCCAGCTGGCTCAGCTCCAGACACGCGCGGGCAGTATGATCCGCCCCCTGCGCCACCTCATTGGCGGATTCGTTGATCCGCCCAACATTGCGACCCAGCTCATCAGACACCGCATCCTGCTCACCACAGGCGCTGGCAATCTGGATCGCCATATCGGCAATCTGGGCGACAGCCTCTTCGATCTGCTGGATACCGGTGCCGGTCTGCTCGCTTTGGGTGACGCACTGACGGATCATGTCACAGCTCAGCCCGGTCACCTCTTTGGCCTGATTGGCGCGAGACTGCAGGGTTTCGATGATGGCGACGATCTCGCCGGTAGAGGCCTGGGTGCGGCCCGCCAGGGTGCGCACCTCATCGGCAACCACCGCAAAGCCACGGCCCTGTTCACCCGCACGGGCTGCCTCAATGGCGGCATTGAGAGCCAGCAGATTGGTCTGATCGGCAATGCTGCGAATAACATCGACCACTACGTTGATCTGGGCGGATTCACGCTCCAGTTCGGCCACCAGCGTGCCAGCCTGCTCAATCTCTTCAGCCACACGGGTGATCGCCACCAGCGAACGCTGCACATCCTGGTTGCCTTTGCGGGCCAAGGTATTAGCTGCACTGGCAGACTCAGAGGTGTGCTCTGTATTGCCCGCCACATCAGCAACGGTCGCCTTCATCTGGGTCATGGCCGTCGCCACCAGCGAAATCTCTTGCTGCTGGCTCTGAATACCCTTGGCAGACTGCTCGGAAACCGCACTCACTTCGTCAATCGCCGCCCCCAACTGGGTAACCGCCGCTACCACCTCTTCAATCAGACCGCGCAGGTTGTCCTGCATCTTCAGGGAGGCTTTGGCCAGCATGCCCAGCTCATCGCGGCCGATGTGCTGACGCTCCAGCTGATGGGTCAGATCGCCAGCTGCAATGGCGTTGGCCTGAGCCACTACCGCTTGCAGCGGCAGGCAGATCTGGCGGGTCAGGAACCAGGTCATCACCACCATGAACACCAGCAGAGCACCAATGCTCACCATGGCGAAAGTGGTCACCATGCTGACGCTTCCAAGCAAGCTGCTGCGGTTTTCCTTCACAAAACCGAGGTTCACATCGATCAGAGCATTAACTGCCCGCTCCAAAGAACCAAAAGCAGCATTCGAGGCAAATAACTGTGCCTTGGCTTGCTCTTGTTGTCCTTGTACCAGCAGTTGATCAAACTCGTTCACTGCACGTTGGTAACTGAGCCACTGTTGTTTGGCCTGATTAAACACCTGACGCTCATGATCAGCACCGACGGTCGCCTCATAGGCGTGAAATGCGTTGTCTACTTTCTGGATATTCTGCTGGATCCGGCTGCGGCGAGCCTGCAGATCAGCGGCATCGTTCACCATCAGCAAGGCAAACTGGGCACGACGGACATAGGAGACGTCATAGAGCAGGGTTTCGACCGACAGGACACTCGGCAGCGTAGAGTCGGTAAAGTTCAGCACCCGATCACGCACACCGCGCAATTCGCTGGAGAGAAAAACACCGAAGAGAACGTTGACTGCGGCAATGACCGCAAAAACCACGGCAATCTTTTTGCCGATGGAGAGATTTTTGTAAAACATAGTGGCGGGTGATCCTCTACTGCTGACAGGCGAATGGAGTGTGGCGATCACGTCCCTATGAGCAAATCCCCGGACCTTCCTGACGGGAAAAAATGCAGAACACCGGGAAGGTAGAGTTCCGCAAAGGCGCGCACTCTAGCACAAAGCGACCACGCCCTCACTTTTCTTTAAAAATTAAAAGCAACTTAACAAAACCAACAATCGGAGCCGGATCACAAAAAACTTCATATTCACCTGACGCCATTTTTCGATAGCGGCAATCGCCTTGCAGACATGGACAAGGGGTGGCCGAGTCGATGTAATGCCATCATCCACTTTGCTCACCTTGAGGCCATGCCATGGACCATCTTTCAGATCTTCCTCCGTTATCCTGGTCACAGCAACTGCGCAGCCAGATGCAAAGCCGCCCGCTCACTGCCCTCGGTCTCTTTATCGCGCTGGCTGCCGTCTTGTTACTGCTGTTGCAGAGTCTCATCATGCTCGCTACCGGAGAGGTGACCAGCGGCGTGCGCTACGGCCTTGTCGGTGGTGCTGCCGGGTTTGCCGCCACCGCCATCGGCGCCCTGCCCGCTCTGTTTCTGCGCTCGGTACCGCAAAAGGTAGAGGACACCATGCTGGGCTTTGCCGCAGGCATGATGCTGGCGGCCAGCGCCTTCTCCCTGCTGCTGCCGGGGCTGGAGGCCGCCGAGGGGATTACCGGCAACGGCTTTAGCGCCGCCGCCGTGGTGGTGGTCGGCATGACCCTCGGGGTGCTGTTGATGCTGGGGCTGGATCAGTTCACCCCGCACGAGCATGACAAAACCGGCCCCTGCGGCCCCGGCCATGAGAGCTGCTCCCGGGTCTGGCTGTTCGTCTTTGCCATCGCCCTGCACAACCTGCCGGAGGGGATGGCCATCGGGGTCAGCTTCTCGCAGGGGGATATGTCGGTGGGACTGCCGCTCACCACCGCTATCGCACTGCAGGATATACCCGAAGGACTGGCGGTAGCGCTGGCCATGTGCGCCGCCGGTTTTCGCCCCTCGGTGGCGGTGCTGGTTGCCATCGCCAGCGGCCTGCTCGAACCGGTTGGCGCCCTGCTCGGAGTGGGGCTCTCCAGCGGACTTGCCATCGCCTACCCCATCGGACTTGGGCTCACCGCCGGCGCCATGCTGTTTGTGGTCTCGCACGAGGTGATCCCGGAGACTCACCGCAACGGTCATCAGACCTATGCCACCCTTGGCCTGATGGCAGGCTTTGCCCTGATGATGACCCTCGACACCGCGCTCGGCTAAAGGCCTTCTCCTCTCCTCATCAATGCTTTTTGTCACCTGCGGCGCTTCCATATGGAGCGCCGCGTTTCATCTCTCCTTTCGCTTGTGCCTCTCGGCGCCGACGCCATCTTTTGTTATGATCTACAGCAAGTTAAATTCAGCCACACGGCTATCAAGATGAGGTCAGCAATGAAAGTAGGTATTATCGGCGCTATGGAGCAAGAAGTGGCCCTGCTGCGCAGCCAGATGAGCAACCCCACCCCCCTGCAACTGGGCGGCTGCGAGTTCTATCAAGGGATGCTGGCAGGCAAAGAGGTGATCCTGACCCGCTCCGGTATCGGTAAGGTCGCCGCCAGCGTGGCCACCAGCCTGCTGCTGGAAAAATTTGCCCCCGACTGCGTCATCAATACCGGCTCTGCGGGCGGCTTTGCCCAGGATCTGCATATCGGTGATGTGGTGATCGCCAGCGAGATGCGTTTCCACGATGTCGACGTGACCGCTTTTGGTTACGAGATGGGCCAGATGGCGCAGCAACCCGCCGCCTTCCCCTGCGACGAGAAGCTCATCGCGGTCGCTCAGGATTGCATCACCGAGCAGGGCAAGCACCAGACCAAGGTTGGCCTTATCTGCACCGGCGATCAGTTCATGTGCAAACCGGACGCCATCGCCAAGGCTCGCGACGACTTCCCGCAGATGCTGGCGGTCGAGATGGAAGGTGCCGCCATCGGTCAGGTGTGCCACATGTTCAAAGTGCCCTATCTGGTGGTACGCGCCATGTCCGATATCGCCGGCAAGGAACAGGTTGAATCCTTCGATGCCTTCATCGAAGTGGCCGGCAAGCACTCCGCCGAAGTGATTATCAAGATGCTCGGCAAACTGTGATCGAAACCGGCTCGCTTGATTTGATGGCCGACGCCCTCCTCTCGACGACGGCGGCCATTCTGGTGGGGGCAGCCCTGCTGGAGATGGTGATCCCGTGGCCATCCCATCTGCGTCTTTCGGCCGTCACGCCCCTGCTGACCCGGCTGGGGCACAAGGTACACAGACCCGATGGTTCACCCGGCCAGCAAATGCAGGCCGGCCTGTTGGCAATGCTGGTAGTCTGGCTCCCCTGCGCTGCCGGGCTCTGGTCGCTGCGCAATCTGGCCCTGAGCGAGCCGATCTTCGACCTGCTGTTCCTGCTGCTGATGCTCGAATCCCGTCCGCTACGCGAACTCGCCCATGCCACCCGCTCGCTCGCCACGCAGGAGACCCTGCCGCTGGCGAGATTGCAGTCTGCCCCCTGGCTCAAACGGGAGACAGGCAAACTCTCGGCGATGGGGCTCGCCAAAGCGGTGACGGAGAGCTGCGCCCTGCGTCTGGTCGGCCAATGGGCTGGCCCGCTGCTGGGATTTGCTTTGGCTGGCGTACAGGGCGCCCTGCTCTGGCGGCTGGTGCAGCTGATGAATCAGAGCTGGAGTCGCAAAGATCCCGCCTTCGACCACTTTGGTCGCGCCGCCAGCGCCCTCTATCAGGGGCTCAATGCCTCCGTCATTTTGCTGCTGGCGCTGCCACTGCTGGCAAGCCGTCTCAAACAGGCCGCACAGCTGCTGCGCAGTGGCGCGCTCTGGCCCTATCCCGCCATCGGGATGCTGTTGACGCTACTTGCTGACAAGTGCCGGCTCCGCCTTGGCGGCCCCCGCTACTATCAGGGAACCTTGCAACGCTGGTCGATACTTGGCAGCGGTGATGACCCCGACGGTGAGTCACCGCGCAAGGTGCTCAATATTCTGCAAGGAATTGGCTGGGGCTGGTTGATGCTGGCGCTGCTTGTCACTGTGGCGGGGTTACTTCATGGTTAGATGGTTGCGATTGCCGCTCTGGCTGCCCTGCGTGTTGCTTGCCTGGTTGCCCGCTGCGCTGCAGGCCGCCACTCCGAGCCGGGTGGTGAGCGTAGTACCCCATCTTACCGAGCTGCTTTATGACATCGGTGCCGGTGACAAGCTGGTCGCCATCGACGATGCCTCCGACTATCCTGCAGAAGTGAAAAACAAGCCCAAGGTGGCCAATTATCGCAGCATCAATGTCGAGGCGCTGCTGGCGCAAAAACCGGACCTGATCCTGGGCTGGCGTTCGGCCCAGTCACGCATGCTGGCCCCGCTGGAGCAGCTGGGTATCCCGGTTTTCTACTCGGAGCCCACCGATTTTGCCTCGCTGGCGACCGAGATGCGGGCGCTGGGCAAATTGCTGGGTGTTGAGAAAAGTGCCAACGAAGCCGCTGATCGCTATCTGGCGCGTCTGCATTCCCTGCAACAGCGCTATGGCCAACCAACCGGCGTCAAGGTGTTCTACCAACTCTGGTACCCGCCGCTCACCAGCGTCAGTGGCAATGCCTGGCCAGCTCAGGCCATCAAACTTTGCGGCGGGATCAACATCATGGCGAATGCTAAGACCCCTTACCCTCAAGTGGACATGGAACAGGTGATCAGAGCCAACCCATCGCTGATCCTGGCAGGGAGTCAAGATCCTGACACCCTGCGTCACTGGCTGAAGTGGCTCAATCTCGACGCCGTACAGCATCAGCGACTCGATTTGATCAACTCGGATGAGCTGCACCGCTTCACCCCGAGAGCCCTTAATGCAGTGGAACAGGTTTGCCAAGCTATTGCCCAACCCAACAGCCAGTAGCCAAAAAACAGCCATTCAGATCACGCCTACCAATATACGTCTGCAAATGGCATAAAAAGTGCTTTAGAATTCTATAGATACCAATCTTCATCATGGGACACCGTCATGTTTAATGGAAAAACAATCCTGGTTACCGGTGGCACCGGGTCATTTGGCAAAAAGTTTATTGCAACCGTGCTATCCCGTTACCAGCCTGCACGACTGATCGTCTACTCCCGTGATGAACTCAAGCAGTTTGAAATGCAGCAGCGTTTCAACGATCCCTGCATGCGTTACTTTATCGGCGATGTTCGCGATGCCGAGCGCCTCGACATGGCGATGCGCGATGTCGATTTCGTGGTGCATGCAGCAGCGCTCAAACAAGTACCGGCCGCTGAATACAACCCGATGGAATGCATCAAAACCAACATTGGGGGCGCCGAAAACGTCATCAAGGCTGCCATCAATAATGGCGTATCAAAGGTGATCGCACTCTCCACGGACAAGGCCGCCAACCCGATCAACCTTTATGGTGCAAGTAAACTCTGCTCTGACAAGCTCTTTGTCGCCGCCAACAATATGGCAGGCAAGAATCCCACCATTTTCTCGGTCGTGCGTTATGGCAACGTCGTCGGCTCACGGGGCTCGGTCGTACCCTTTTTCGACAATCTGATCAAGAGCGGCGCCAATACGCTTCCCATCACACATCCTGAGATGACCCGCTTTTGGCTGACACTGCAGCAAGGGGTGGATTTTGTATTGCACAATTTCCAGCGCATGCGTGGCGGAGAGTTGTTCGTACCTAAAATACCTTCGGTCAGGATCACCGACCTTGCTACTGCTATGGCCCCGTCGCTCAAGCAGGAGATTATCGGTATTCGTCCCGGAGAGAAGCTCCACGAGGTAATGTGCCCGGCAGACGACTCTTTCCACACCTATGAGTTCAGCGACTACTACGTGATTGCCCCCAGCATCAGCTTCAATAGCCGCAACAATGATTTCAGCCTTAATGCTCTGGGCGAAACAGCCACGCTGGTTACTCCAGGTTTTGAATACAATTCTCTAAATAATCAGCACTTTCTGTCGATAGCCGAACTACAGAGCATGAACCAGCAGGTGTTGTCCGAATGATCCCTTATGGCCGCCAATCGATCAGCGATGCCGATATCGCAGCTGTCGTTACCGTACTGAAATCTGATTATCTGACCCAAGGCGAAGCCGTTCCCGCTTTCGAACAAGGACTGGCCGATTACTGCCACGTGCCGCATGTGGTTGCTTGCAGTAACGGCACAACTGCGCTTCATCTGGCCTGCGCAGTACTGGATATTGGCGCCAAAGATACAGTTTGGGTTTCTGCGGTCAGTTTTGTTGCCTCGGCGAACTGCGTTCGCTACTGCAATGCCAACGTTGATTTTGTCGACGTTGACCCTGCTACCGGTAACCTCGATGTATTGGCACTGGATAAGAAACTGCAGCAAGCAGTGCTCACCCACTCCCTTCCAAAAGCGCTGATTGCTGTACATCTGGCCGGACAGCCCTGCGATCTCGAAGAGATCGGTGCGCTCTGTCGCCAGTACGGAATCGTTCTGATCGAGGATGCTTGCCATGCACTGGGTGCCCACTATCAGGGGTCACCTATCGGTAGTTGCCGTCACAGCGATATGACGGTCTTCAGCTTTCATCCAGTCAAACCGATTACGACCGCAGAAGGAGGCGCCATCACCACCAGGGATCCGGAACTCGCAGCCAAATTGCGGCTATATCGCAGCCATGGAATCACTCGCGATCCGCAAGCGCTGTTCATGCCCTCTCCCGGAGAGTGGTATTACGAGCAACAACTTCTGGGCTTCAACTATCGCTTGACCGACATTCAGGCGGCACTAGGGCTTAGTCAGTTGAGCCGTCTTGATCAGTTCATTACCCAGCGTCGTGAACTTGCCAGGCGATATGACGCGCTGTTATCCCTCTTGCCAGTCCAGCCGTTGCAGCAGAGTAATAATCGCCAGAGCGGTTATCACCTCTATGTCATTCAGGTGGCTGAACGCGATCAGGTGTTTGCCCGCCTGCGTGCTGCCGGCATTGGCGTCAACGTTCACTATATTCCTATCCCTGCCCAACCCTACTACCGTGGGCTGGGACATGACCCAGCAGACTATCCGGGCGCACAAGCCTACTATCAGGGAGCAATCTCTCTTCCACTGTTCCCGGCTCTGACTCTTGCAGAGCAGCAACAGGTCGTAGATGCGCTGGAGCAGGCTCTATGCGGCTAGCTCTGGGCACAGTGCAATTCGGTCTGGATTACGGGATCAGCAATCACGACGGACAAGTCAGCGATGAGGAACTCGACGCGATCATTGCGTTAGCTCGTCAAGCAGGTATCGATACCCTGGATACGGCGCAAGCCTATGGCAATGCCGAGCAGAGGCTGGGGCAAAGAGATATCACCGACTTCACTCTCATCGACAAGCTGGCACCAGGGCTACCGCTGTCCGATGTTAAGGCAGCGCTCAACAACAGCTTGCATTGGCTGGGGCGAAAACGGCTCGATGGTTTGCTGCTGCACCGTAGCCAAGATGCCTCACCTGCCTTGTTCGAGTTACTCACCGATTTGCAGCAACAGGGCGCGATCGGAAAACTCGGGATCTCCGTCTACTCCCCGGAGGAGCTCGATACCTGGAGCGCAGTTGGCTATCCTCTGGAACTGGTGCAATTACCTGCCAATTTGCTCGATCAACGCTTTTTACGCACTGGATGGCTCGACAAACTGGTAGATATGGGGTGTGAAATCCATGTTCGCTCGCTCTTTTTACAGGGCCTGTTATTGATGCAACCAGCGCAGCGACCTGACTATTTTCAGCGTTTCGCTACCGCACTTGAACGGTTTGACCACTGGCATCCCTCGGTGGCCCCGCTTGGCAGAGCCCTCTCCATCATGACAGCCCTACCACAGGTAAGCCGCTTTGTTGTCGGTGTTTGTCATGCCCAAGAGCTGGCCGCCATCGTTGCGGTCAGTCAAGTACAGCACGAGTGCTACGAGGCCGATATCGCCCATCTGGCGTCTATGGAACAGGAACTTATCAACCCCGGACTCTGGAGAACACGATGATCTTGGGTATTCTGCAGGCCAGAACCAGTTCTTCCCGCCTGCCCAACAAGGTACTAAAGGAACTGCTGGGCGAACCCATGCTGGCAAGGCAGATCGAACGGCTGCAACAGAGCAAGCTACTGGACAAGCTGCTGGTTGCCACCAGCGATAAGCCAGAAGATCGTGCCATTGCCGAACTGTGCGAAAAGTTGCATATTCCCTGTTTCTGCGGTCCTCTTGACGATGTATTGCTGCGTTTCTATCTGGCGGCCCAACCCTACAGTCCGACCCATGTTGTGCGTCTCACAGCTGACTGCCCACTGGCAGACCCTATGGTAATAGACGAGCTGATAGCCCTCCATCTCTCGGGCAAGTTCGACTACAGCAGCAACTGCGGCAATCCCAGTTATCCGGATGGGCTGGATGCCGAGATCATGAGTGGAGCGACTCTGGTAACCTTGCAGGAAAAAGCCACCACGCAAACCGAGCGGGAACATGTCACCTATTACGTTCGCTGTCATCCCGAGCAGTTTTCCATCGGCGAACTGCAGCGCGCGCCTTCGCTGGCCCACCTACGCTGGACTGTCGATGAGCCTGCCGATTTTGAGCTGGTGGAGCGCATTTATCAGGCTCTCTATCCTGCCAACCCAACCTTTACGACCGACGATATCCTCGACCTGCTGGCGCAGCAGCCGGAGTTGGCAACACTGAATACCCGGCACCAACGCAACGAAGGATTGGCTAATTCGCTAGCCAAGGAGAATCACATATGACCCCACGTTATCAACATTCACTTGCTCTCTCGGTTCGGGCGGAACAGAGCATTCCTCTCGGCTCCCAAACCTTCTCCAAAAGCCGCCTCTGTTTTCCCTATGGCGCCGCCCCACTCTTTATCGAGCGCGGCAAAGGTGCACATGTCTGGGATGTAGATGGCAACGAGTATCTTGATTTCGCCAGCGGCCTGCTGGCCATCAGTCTTGGATATTGTGATCCGGATGTGAATGAAGCGGTAATGGAACAGCTCAATCTGGGCTCGATCTTCTCCCTTCCTCACCGGCTGGAAACCGAAGTCGCTGAACAGCTCATTGAGCTCATCCCCTGCGCCGAAATGGTTCGCTTTGGCAAAAACGGGACTGATGCCACCTCAGCCTGTATCAGGCTCTCCCGTGCGGTCACAGGCCGCGAGCGGGTAGCCGTTTGTGGCTACCACGGCTGGCAAGACTGGTATATAGGCTCGACAACCCGCCATTTGGGGGTCCCCGAGTGCGTGAGAGAGTTGACGCACAGATTTGACTACAACGATCTTGCCTCGCTGCAGCGTCTGCTGGAAGCTCACCCGGGCGAGTTTGCAGCCGTCATTCTGGAACCGATGAATGTAACCTGGCCAACCCCGGATTTTCTGCCCGGTCTACGTCAGCTCTGTGATGAACATGGTACGCTTCTTATCTTTGATGAAACAATTACCGGCTTTCGAAATCATCTTGGAGGGGCGCAAACTCTATTCGGAGTAACGCCAGACCTTGCAGCTTTTGGCAAGGGTATGGCTAATGGATTCCCGATATCTGCCGTCGTCGGGCGTAAGAAGTATATGAAGCGTATGGAAGACATTTTTTTCTCAGGAACTTTTGGCGGCGATGTTATTGCTTTAGCTGCAGCTAAGGCCGTCATCAAAAAAATGCGTCATTACGATATACCTGCTTGCCTAACAGAACGAGGACAATTTCTCCTTGATGGCTTGAACACCATATTAACTGATATAAAAGCACCAGAATGGATAAAAACTGCGGGACACCCTACATGGTGTTTTCTGTTAATCTCTGACTCTCACAATCACTCAAGTTGGTTATTGAAAAGCTATCTGATGCAAGAGTTATGTAAGCGAGGTATCCTGACACTAGGAAGTCATAACCTCAACTACTCTCATACCTACGCGGATATCAATAACATATTGAAAGTATATACTGAAATACTACCTGCGCTGATAGATCATGATAGTAAAATGACAATAGAAAAAAATCTTGATGGTGAGCCAATTCAACCTGTTTTTAAAGTACGTTGACTAACAAAAATATCCATAAGTGCGCATACAACAATGATTTTATTCTATGCGCACTATTTGTACAGTTCTAGTTATCACCTGACACCGGCCTCAAACCGGCGTCTTGTTTACGCTACTTTAGTGCGCACTTCCTTCGGTATCAATTTCAGACCCTTTTTGAACATGCTGTAAGGGGTCTGCCCCTCCATCATCCTGCCTTGATGTGGCCGCTGGGTGT
>NZ_JBFODN010000003.1:0-18694 GCF_040908345.1 Aeromonas sp. R3-1 | reverse complement strand
GATGCTGGAGCGTTACGGAAAAGGCGTAAATATCAAAACATGTTTGCATGAGGCGCTGGGGCGCCCCATGCAACACGTAATTGGGACATAGCCATTTTTTTGGCCTCCATCGAATACGACTTAAGACTTTCTGCTCAGCGACAGGACGGCGCTTTTCATCCTCGAATCAGCGGAGTGCCTGATAGGCCGCCTCTTGTCTGACAGGGATACTGTGGGCGTTTTCCAACAAAGCGATGGCGCGATGAAACACCTGTTGAGTGCTCTCTTTTTTCTGCTGATGTCGGGTGCCCCGCAACTCGCCGCAGAGCCTTCTGCCTTCGACGAGCTGGCAATGGCAAGCGAGCTGGATTCCGGTCTGCAGAACGATGGAAACCAGGCGCTGTTGTGGCAACTCGGTGGCGAGCAGCAGTTGCACCTCACCCAGCAAGGGGAGCTGAATCAGGCGCGCCTGCTGCAACAGGGTTGGGCCAATGAGTTGGCGCTCTCCCAGGTAGGAGATGAGAACTGGGTCAATGGTGCGCAACTGGGTGAGGGCAATAGCGCCGAACTCTATCAGGCGGGCATCAATAACCGGATTTGGCTGCTGCAACAAGGCAGCGGCAATGAAGCCTGGATCAGTCAGCAAGGGGCAGACAATCAGGCCCGGGCGATCCAGCTGGGTGATGGCAATCAGGCCAGCATCGAGCAAAACGGTAACGGATTGGCGGCAACCGTTATTCAGACGGGCGCCAATCAGCAAGTAAATGTCGTTCAAACCAACTGAGCCTAGGCTCAACCATTAGCACGAGAGGGAAATCATGTTTAAACGTACCATCATTGCCTCGGCAGTTCTTCTGGCGACCAGCACCGCTTGGGCGGCATCTACTGGCAACGACGCTTATGTCACGCAGTTCGGCGATACCAATAAGGCAACCGTTAACCAAGTGGTGTCTAGTGTGGATAACCGGGCTGATATCTATCAAGAAGGTGAAAACAACGAAGCGTTGACCACCCAGGAAAATACCGGCAGCTCGGTAGCCAATACCAGCCAGGTCGGCACTGGCAATAGCGGCGTAGTGCTGCAATCGGGAAATACCAATCTCTCCACCGCAACCATTGACACCAACGGAAGCCGGAACAGGGCAAGTGTTACCCAGCAGATCGACAATGGCAGCGCTACCGCCACAATTAACCAAGGGGCTGCCGGCAGCGATGCCAACGACAACAGTGCCACTATCGGACAGAACGATGCCGATCAAGCCAGCTCGGTGATTAACCAGCTTTCAAATGGTAACACGGCCACCATTGACAACTATTGGTCAGACTTTGCCGAGGCAACCGTTACCCAGCAGGGGGATGGTGGGCATACCGCCACAGTCTTCCAAAGCGCTTCGGATGGTGCCAATGTCGAGGTAACTCAGGAGGGGGCAGGTCAAACCGCCACCGTTTATCAGAATACCGAAAACTATGGTAATCTCGCCGCCGAGGGCACCAGCGCCAGCGTAGTGCAGCGCGGCGAGCTCAATACGGCTTTAGTCGGTCAGTTCGACCAAAATAACGTAGCGCAGGTCACGCAGGTGGCTGAGCGCGGACAGTATACCCTGACCCAGCGAGGCTCGGCCGATAATCAGGGTAACCGGGCTGTTGGTTATCAGGCAGGAACCAGCGAGACAGCAACGGTGGCCCAAACCGGTAACAGCAACGACGCAAACACTTATCAAGTCGGGAACGGCAACACCACCGAGGTGGCCCAGACCGGCGATGATAACGTTGCCGATGCTGGTCAGTATGGTAGCAACTCCCTGGTGACCCTGACCCAGGAGGGCGATGGCAACTATGCAGTCGGCGTTACCTCTGGTGGAGACGATAACATCGCCACGGTCAGCCAGACCGGCGATGGCCACATTGGGTATGCGGTCGCTTATGGTCAAGGTAACAAGGTGACCGTGACCCAGACCGGGCTCGACAATGCAGCGTATGCATATGGCTATGGCATCAATAACACTGTCACTGTGACCCAGAGCGACAGCGGTAACTTTGCCTCCGCCTCCTCCTATGGCACAAACAACCTGATCCTGGTGAATCAGGGTCAGTAACCATGATGTTAACCAAGGGCCTGCGGGCCCTTTTTTCATTATTGTGGGTCGCTGGGCTGATGTGTGGAGCTTCAGATGCCGTTTGCGAGGATCATCAAATGGACATGGCCCTTAACCTCAATGTGACTCAACACGCTCAGGGGGTCTCACTGGCTCCGACGCTGCTCAGCGATCACGATGTGACGGTGAGCTTCAGGTTGCTGGTGCGCAGCGAAGGGGCAGCCGGGAGCACGACTCAGCGCCAGAGCCGTAATCTGTCGCTGCAGGCTGGAGTGGTCATGGCGGTTGGCAAAATAGGGCTGGGTTTGCGTTGCCCCTATCGGGTCGAGGTCACCGCCCGGATATGGCAAAACGAGCAGCTGCTGGTGGAGAAAAAAGAGCAGATGGCGTGCGCCGGATGATGCGCATTTCCTCTCATGACTGTCTATTCATCCAGTAGTCTCTATGCCATACTGACTCGCTCAGGTTTCTGTATCGAGCGTGCAACAAGATGGAAAAGATCGTGGTCCGGGGTGCTCGCACCCACAACCTCAAGAACATCAATCTGACCCTGCCCCGCGACAAGCTGATCGTGGTCACCGGCCTCTCCGGTTCGGGCAAATCCTCTCTGGCGTTCGATACCCTCTATGCCGAGGGGCAGCGCCGCTATGTGGAGTCCCTCTCCGCCTATGCCCGCCAGTTCCTCTCCCTGATGGAGAAGCCGGACGTCGACCATATCGAGGGGCTCTCGCCCGCCATCTCCATCGAACAGAAGTCCACTTCCCACAACCCGCGCTCGACCGTCGGTACCATCACCGAGATCTACGACTACCTGCGTCTGCTGTTTGCCCGGGTCGGTGAGCCGCGCTGCCCGACTCACGCCATTCCGCTCGCCGCCCAGACCATCAGCCAGATGGTGGATCAGGTGCTGGCTCAACCGGAGGGGAGCAAGCTGATGCTGCTGGCCCCGGTGGTGCGGGATCGCAAGGGGGAGCACACCAAGCTGCTGGAGAATCTGGCGGCCCAGGGCTACATCCGTGCCCGTATCGACGGCGAGGTGTGCGATCTCTCCGATCCTCCTACGCTGGAGCTGCACAAGAAGCACACCATCGAGGTGGTGGTGGATCGCTTCAAGGTGCGCGAGGACCTTGCCTTGCGTTTGGCCGAGTCGTTCGAGACGGCGCTGACCCTCTCCGGTGGCATTGTGCTGGTGGTGCCGATGGACGGGGAGGAGGGCGTCACCCCCATGACCTTCTCCGCCAACTTCGCCTGCCCGGAGTGTGGCTACTCCATGTCGGAGCTGGAGCCGCGCATCTTCTCCTTCAACAATCCGGCCGGTGCCTGCCCGACCTGCGACGGCCTCGGGGTACAGCAATATTTCGATCCAGCCAAGGTGATCGGCGATCCGGCCATCAGTCTGGCCAATGGCGCTATCCGCGGCTGGGACAAGCGTAGCTTCTACTACTTCCAGATGCTGAAATCCCTCTCCGAACACTACAAGTTCGATCTGGAGACGCCGTGGGAGGATCTGCCGGTCAAGACCCAGGAGGTGATCCTGCGCGGCTCCGGTCGCACCGAGATCGAGTTCCGTTACATGAACGATCGCGGCGATGTGGTGGTGCGCAAGCACCCGTTCGAAGGGATCCTGCACAACATGGAGCGGCGCTACCGGGAGACCGAATCCAACTCGGTGCGTGAAGAGCTCTCCAAATATATCGCGAACAAATCCTGTACCAGCTGCGGCGGCAGCCGACTGCGGGAGGAGGCGCGCCACGTTTTCGTCGACAACCGCAACCTGCCGGCCATTGCCGAGCAGTCCATCGGCGATGCACTGGCCTTCTTCGAGGGGCTTAACCTCACCGGCCAGCGCGCCCAGATTGCCGAGAAGATCTTGAAAGAGATCGTCGAGCGGCTCGGCTTCCTGGTTAATGTGGGTCTCAACTATCTGAGCCTGTCCCGCAGCGCCGAGACCCTCTCCGGCGGCGAAGCGCAGCGCATTAGACTGGCCAGCCAGATCGGTGCCGGGCTGGTGGGCGTCATGTATGTACTCGATGAGCCTTCCATCGGTCTGCATCAGCGCGACAACGAGCGGTTGCTCAAGACGCTCACCCATCTGCGCGATCTGGGCAACACGGTGATCGTGGTGGAGCACGACGAGGATGCCATTCGTCTCGCCGACCATGTGCTGGATATCGGCCCGGGGGCGGGTGTGCATGGCGGCGAAATTGTTGCGCAGGGCACCCCCCAGCAGATTATCGACAATCCGGAGTCGCTGACCGGTGACTACCTCTCCGGTCGCAAGCAGATCGCCATTCCGGCCGAGCGCACACCGCTTACCGGCAAGTGGCTGAAACTCAAGGGGGCGAGCGGCAACAACCTGCGCAACGTCAACCTGGATCTGCCCATCGGAGTGATGACCTGCGTTACAGGCGTCTCCGGCTCCGGCAAGTCGACCCTGATCAACGACACCCTGTTCCGCATCGCCCACCGCGAGCTCAACAAGGCGACCGAGTCCACCCCGGCACCCTATCGCAGCGTCGAGGGGCTGGAGCATCTGGACAAGGTGGTGGATATCGACCAGAGCCCCATCGGCCGCACCCCGCGCTCCAACCCGGCCACCTATACCGGTCTGTTCACTCCGATCCGCGAGCTGCTCTCCGGCACCCAGGAGGCGCGTTCACGCGGCTACCAGCCGGGCCGCTTCTCCTTCAACGTGAAAGGGGGTCGCTGCGAGGCGTGCCAGGGGGATGGGGTCATCAAGGTAGAGATGCACTTCCTGCCGGATGTCTACGTGCCGTGCGATGTCTGCAAGGGCAAGCGCTACAACCGCGAGACGCTGGAGGTGAAGTACAAGGGCAAGAACATCCACGAAATCCTCGAGATGACGGTGGAAGATGCCCGCGAGTTCTTCGATCCGGTGCCGGCAGTGGCGCGCAAGCTGCAGACCCTGATGGATGTGGGCCTCTCCTATATCCGCCTCGGCCAGTCGGCCACCACGCTCTCTGGCGGTGAGGCGCAGCGGGTCAAGCTGGCGCGGGAGCTCTCCAAGCGGGATACCGGTCAGACTCTCTACATTCTGGATGAGCCGACCACAGGGCTGCATTTCCACGATATCCAGCAACTGCTCAAGGTACTGCACCAGTTGCGGGATCGCGGCAACACCATCGTCATCATCGAGCACAACCTTGATGTGGTAAAAACTGCCGACTGGATCGTCGATCTGGGGCCAGAGGGAGGCGCCGGTGGTGGCCGCATTCTGGTGACGGGGACGCCGGAAGAGATTTGCACCAATAAAGAGTCTCATACAGCTCGTTTTTTGCGGCCACTATTGGCGCGATAAGCCGTTATAATCGAGGGGCCCTTGGCCCCTTTTTGTTATAAAAATCGGGAGCATAGGGGGAAGCTCGTCAAGTGTGGGCAGGCTTGGCATCTCAGCGTCATGGTAATGGATATATCGGGTTATGGCTCAGGCTCCGCGCACGATTGATCATCAGTTGGCTTACTCCATGTTCCCCATCTGGCTGGGGGCGATCCTGCTATTGCTGGTCCTGCTGGCGTGGGCCCAGATCCCGGCTGCCAGCCGGATTGAGGAGCAACGAATGAAGGAGCATCTGCTGCGCGTGACCAAGGCGGTGCAGGCGGATGTGGCCGCTCTGGATGCATTCAGTCGGGATTGGGGCATCTGGGATGACAGTCACCGTTTTATGGACAACAAAAGCAGGGCGTACATCGAATCCAACCTGTTCAGTGATATGCCGATGAGGGATTTTAATCTCAACCTGATGAGCTTCATGGATCTCACCGGCTACGAAATCTGGACGCGCACCCTGCTACCCGATGCGCCGGGGATCAATCCGGACCAGTTTCCCTACTTCCTTGATGAACTGAAAAAGCAGTTAAGGGCGCGCTCGGTGGCGCAAGGGGGCATCAATCTGCACGGGATCCGTGCTTCCCAGTGGGGGCCGCTGATGTACTCGTGGCAGCCGATCAGAAACAGTGACGAGTCGGCACCGTTCAACGGTTTCTTGCTGGTTGTACGTTGGCTCGACAAGGCCTATCTCGAGCAGGTATCGGAGCGTACCGCGCTGCCTCTGGCGATTTCCCACGCCAATCTGGATGTCACCGCTACCTTCAAACCACTGAAATCGCATATAACGTATCGCCTGATCGACCTTGGGCTCACCCGGCTCAGGGGAGAGGTGCGACTGCTCAACAGCGATAACCAGCCGGTGCTGACTCTGGTGATTGAGGAGGAGAGAAAGATCTTGAGTGGCGTCATGGAGGGGGCGCTCTGGACCTTTATCGGCATGCTGTTTATCAGTTTTATCTGCGTCATGATCGCCATGTATCGGCTCAACAGCATTGTGCTCACCCCGTTGCAGCAGCTGGTGTCGGCGCTGCAACGCTTTGGCGATCGGCCGGATGCCACCTTGATCCCCTATATCGACAGCAGCGCCGAGATGGCGACCCTGAGTGGCAAGTTCAGGGAGATGGCCAGCAAGGTTAGTCAGCAACATGATGATTTGTTGGAAAAATCCAGCCAGATGGAGATGGCTGCATTCACCGATCCTTTGACCCGTTGCTTCAATCGTCGCTATCTCGATGGCTGGTTGCAGGCCAACCGGGCCAAACCTTGTCTGTTATTGCTGCTGGATCTGGATCATTTCAAGCGGATTAATGACCGCCTTGGCCATGACATCGGGGATCTGGTGCTGAAACAGTTGGCGGATCTGCTGCGCAAGGTGGTGACAGGAGAGCGCGAGCCGATCATCCGGCTGGGTGGGGAGGAGTTCTTGTTGCTGCTACAAGTGGATGACGAGCAAGAGTTGGCGTTGCGGGTCGAATATCTGCGCCAACGTGTCGCTCAGCACCGCTTTGGCAGAGAGGATGCGCCACTCTGGTTGACGGTGTCGCTGGGGTTCTGCCGCTATCCGTTGCACCCGGAGTACCCGGATTCATTCTGGAGTCACAGCTTCAAACTGGCGGACATGGCGCTGTATCAGGCCAAAGTCGGCGGGCGAAATCGGTGGTGTGGCTACGCTGGTACCCTCTCTGCGGAGGGCATGGGCCAGACTCCGGAGCAGCTTGCTGAAGGGGGGAATATCACCCTGCTGCACTCTATCAATCCGGATTAACCCT
This sequence comes from Aeromonas sp. R3-1, assembly GCF_040908345.1. Taxonomy (NCBI): domain Bacteria; kingdom Pseudomonadati; phylum Pseudomonadota; class Gammaproteobacteria; order Aeromonadales; family Aeromonadaceae; genus Aeromonas; species Aeromonas sp. R3-1. Next base: position 11,501 of record NZ_JBFODN010000003.1, on the reverse strand, counting down.
GCCGTACCAATACCAGATAGGCCAGGGCGACAATAAAACCGAGCAGGATAAAGAGAAAGGATCCGATTCCCCACACGGCCGCGAGAAAGGCCCCCACCTTTTGCCATTTCGACTCATTTTTCATAAATAAACCATTACTTCCCAGTAACTTGTATGGCGCAAAAAATACGCTGATTTGCCCATATTAACAACAATTAATAGCCACTCTGCCGCGCAATAAGGTGTGGTTTATTTGCTCCTTTTGGCGCTGAGTGCGGGTAGTTACAACCTGTCGAAACAGGTATTTCGGCTTGTTGTCTGGGTACTCAACGAGATTGGGATGGCGCGCAAAGATGTCACACCAATCGATTTATTTCTTTGCAACCTTTGCTCCAAGTCAATAACTTTGCATTTACAAGGGCATATAGTCAGCGGGCTTACAGCATCAAATGAAAACAAAAAAAGGGATTACGTGATGAAAAAATTACTTCCTCTGATGATTGCCGCTGCAGTGACCTCTCCTTTCGCCATGGCCCATCAGGCTGGTGATATTCTGGTTCGTGGTGGTTTGGCCATCGTTTCTCCTCAGGAGAGCAGTGATGATGTGCTTAACACTGGTGAGTTTCAGATTGATAGCAATCAACAGCTTGGCCTGACCCTCGGGTATATGATCACCGACAACTGGGGTGTTGAGTTGCTGGCTGCAACCCCGTTCTCCCATCGTGTGAGCACTGCTGGATTGGGGGAAATTGCCAAGGTTAAGCATCTGCCACCCACATTGATGGCCCAGTACTATTTTGGCGATGCCAAGAGCAAGGTTCGCCCGTATATTGGTGTGGGCGTGAATTACACCACTTTCTTTGATGAAAAAGCTGTCGGTGCATTGGCACAGCTGGGTGATGTCAATGTGAGCCTGGATGATTCATGGGGTCTGGCTGGGCAGGTTGGTATCGATATGGCGATCACTGATCGCTGGTTTGTAAACGGTTCAGCCTGGATCATGGATATCGATACAGATGTGAACGTCGATGTGAATGGCAGCCGTGCTGCGACCATTAAGACTAACATCGACCCGATGGCCTTTATGGTGGGTGTTGGCTACCGCTTCTAATGATTCTGACTGCGGTTTTGAACGGACCGCGGAAGATAGCAAAGTACGTCTCTTTCAGCCCGGCTTGTGCCGGGCTTTTTTTGTATAGCTGATTTTGTCTGGACTGTGATCCAACCCGATACAAATCAATTAAATACCTGCCGCTTTATTTCAGTTATTCGCCACCCCTGCCGATAGTGACTATGTTCACTTTACCTTCCCCCAATGAGTGAGGATGTCTCCATGGGCTTATCTATCGTGCAGCGGATCATCGCCGGATTTGTGTTGATGCTGCTGTTGCTGATCCTGCTTGGTGTGATCAGTACCTTTAAAATCAAGGGTATAAATGACGGCCTCTCTGCCGTATCTGACCGGGCAACCCCGCTGGTGGTGGCTGTCGCAGGTCTCAAGGGGGCACTGCAGGATAGTAACCGCTGGGTGCTGGTCTACCGCACCAGTGAAGATGCCGCCCAGTTGCCGCAACTGGCCAATCAGTTCAAGGAGCAGCAGAACCGCTTTGCCCAGCTGAGTCAGGAGATGGGTAAATTTACCGACGTAGCGGATGCTCGTACCCGCTTCCAGCAGGTCGAAAGTGCTACCACCCAATTTTATGGCTTGGCTGATCAGGTGTTGGCCCAGCATCGGCAGTGGGTCAGCGCGCTGGAGCAGCGCCACAAGCTGGAGATGGAATTTATCCGCCTTGAGGATACCTACCAGTGGGCGGCGGATCTGCTGCTGCAACAGACCGCCAGCAAACGCTCCATGCGCAACAAGGCGGAACTTATTACCTCGGGTATCGCCCGCGACCTGAAGAATATCCGTCGTGCCGATGCCAAAACCGACCTGAACGAGCTGGAAAAGGTACTCAGCAAGGATATCGAGATGGCCCGCAAGCGGTTGGAGCGGGTGCTGGTGCCTGATGATGTGAAAGCGCGCTTTGTCTCCAATCTGGATCGGATGCAGGAGCTGGCGCTTGGCGCTCAGGGCTTGTTGGCGACCATGCGTCAGGCTCAGCAACTGGCGCTGTCGCTGGCCACGCAAAATCAGCAGTTGGATGCCAGTCTGGTCAACAGCCTCAATTTGCTCGATGAGATGGGCAAGTCTGCCGGAGCCATCGCCAGCGATAGCCGGATCAACGCCGATGCGGCGGTCAGCAGTGCCAGCTTCTGGATCCTGGTGGTTGCCGCGATGTCGGCCGCTGCGGCGCTGGTGATCGGCTATACCACGGCGCGCAGCATTCAGCGCCCGTTGCAGATGATCAACAAGGAGCTCGATTACATGGCGGCCGGTGATATGACCCGCCGCATCAACTACCGCAGCAGTTGCGAATTTGGCAGCCTTTCCCGCTCTATCGATACGCTGGCGGGCAAGACCGGTGAGCTGCTCTCTCAAATCAATGCAGGCTCCCGCCATCTGGTGGATGAGGCGAGCCGCGCCGCCGAGATCAGCGAACGGGCCATGTCCCGGGTGCAAGAGCAGAAGAGCCAGACCGATCAGGTGGCCGCCGCCATTACCGAGCTGGAAGTGAGCGCCACCGAGGTGGCCCGCTCTACCGATGGTACCAAGCGGGAAGTGGATCAGGCCGATGAAGAGGCGCGCAATGGGCGCCAGAAAGTGGCCACCACTCGCCGGATCACCGAGCAGCTGGCTGGTGCCATGGAAGAGGCGGTCGGGATCACCTACAAGCTGGGCGAATTCAGCAACAACATCGGCAGCATTCTCGATGTGATCCGCAGCATCGCCGAGCAGACCAACCTGCTGGCCTTGAACGCCGCCATCGAAGCGGCCCGTGCTGGCGATGCCGGCCGCGGTTTCGCGGTGGTGGCCGATGAGGTGCGGGCGCTGGCCAATCGCACCCAGACTTCGACCGAAGAGATCCAGGGGATGATTGAGAACCTGCAGAGCTCCAGCAAGCATGTGGTTGAAGTGATGGGGCGTAGCCAGGAGCAGACCCAGAGCTGTGTCGAGCAGACTCGCGAGATGGATGTGGCGCTGCAATCCATTGCCGATCGGATGGGGGCCATCAAATCGATGGCTGATCAGGTGGCCCATGCCGCTCAGGAGCAGATCTCCGTCAGTCAGGGGGTCGCTCGTCATATCGCCGGTATTGCCGATGTGGCATACGAGACCGAGCGGGAGGCGCGCGAATCCGCCAGCAGCAGCGAAGTGCTGGCCGACCTGGTCGCCAAACAGCAGCAATTGATCGCACATTTCAAGGTCTAGGAGGGCTTATGTCTAAAAAGTGGATTGGAGCCCTGAGTCTCCTGTTGTGTGGCCAGCTGATGGCCAGCGAGCTGGTGATTGAAAGCTGGCGAACCGATGACAAGGCGTTGTGGGAGCAGAAGATTATCCCGGCGTTTGAAGCGGCGCATCCCGGCATCAAGGTGAGTTTTCATCCGGTGCAGAACGTCAACTACATGCCCACTCTGTGGGAGAGCCTGAAAGGCGGTAAGGCGGGGGATCTCATTACCTGTCGCCCGTTTGATGACTCGCTCGCCCTGTTCAAGGCGGGCCATCTGGCCGAGCTGACCGAAATGGCAGGGATGGAGAACTTCCCGAGTTTTGCCCAGTCACCCTGGCAGACCGATTCCGGTGCCCAGACCTTCTGCGTGCCGATGGCCTCGGTGATCCATGGCTTCTTCTATAACAAGAAGATCTTCAGTGAGTTGGGGCTCACCTTGCCGCAAACCCGCGATCAGTTCTTTGCCGTGCTGGACAAGATCAAGGCCGACGCGCGCTATGTGCCGCTGGCCATGAGCGGTTCCGAGAGCTGGGTTGCCTCCGAACTGGGGTTCCAGAATATTGGTCCCAATTACTGGAAAGGGGAAGATGGTCGTCTGGCGTTGATTGGCGGGCAGGAGCGGTTGGACAACCCCCAATATGTGAAGGTGTTCGACGAGCTGGCCCGCTGGCGTTCCTACCTCGGTGAAGGTGGTGAGAGCCGCGATTATGCGACCAGCAACGAGCTGTTCACGTCGGGCAAGGCTGCCTTCTACGTGGCGGGCTCCTGGGAGATTGCCCCCTTCACCGGCAAGGTCGATTTTGGCGTCATGCGTCCGCCGGTGGCCAAACAGGGTGATGGCTGTTTCTTTACCGACCATACCGATATCGGTATGGGAATGAACCCGGCCAGCAAGAATAAAGAGGGTGCAATGGCTTTCCTGCAGTGGCTGACGACGCCGCAATTTGCCGAGCTCTATACCAACTCGCTGCCGGGATTCTTCTCCCTCTCCAATCACTTCTTCGATGTCACCAATCCGGCGGCCAAAGAGATGATGGAGTGGCGCGATCAGTGTGACTCGACCATTCGGGTGGCGACCCAGATCCTCTCCCGTGGTACGCCCAAGTTGGGGGATGAGCTGGCCGAGGTGAGTCAGGCGGTGCTGCTTGGCAAGATGGAGCCCAAAGCTGCCGCAGATCGACTGGAAGGTGGCTTGAAGGGCTGGTATGCCCCTCATCAGGGCAACAAGGCCAAGAACGCGGATTGTCAGTGTGATGCTGTTGCCCCTGCTCCTGCTCCTGCTCCTGCTTCGGCTTCAGCGCCAGCGACTGAGGTGTCCGCAGCCCCCGCGACCAGTGAAACATCGGCCGTGGTGGCACCAGCTGTGACTCCCGCAGAACCCGCATCAGCGGCCGCTGCCCCATTACCGGCGCCGTCGGATGAGGTGGAGCAGGCGCTCTCCAACGAGCTGGAGGCGCCACAGCAGCCACAGCAATAGGTCATCTGCATCAATAAGAGCGGGAGGCATCAGCCTCCCGTTTTTTTATGGCTCGCGGCCAGCATGTATCGCTTTATTGTGCTTCGTGGGGCCAGCGGCAGAGGCTGCCGATGCGGGCAACCGGGGCAAACCCCAGAGAGCGGTAAATGCGCTGGGCATGGTAATGCTCGTCAGCCACTATGATCAGCTGTTTGGCACGGGACAATCCAGCGCGAGCCACTTGACTCAGCAGCTGGCGGCATAACCCCTGATTGCGCCACGCATGGTGCGTGCGTACCAACTGGAAGCGCCCAAGTGTGCCGCAAAAGAAGAGGCCACAGCTGGCGACCAGTTGTTCCTCTTTCCAGATCCCCCACCAGTCCCCGAGACCATCGGCAATCATGGCCTGATAGAGCGCCTGGCGGGATCGCAGATAGGGAAGATAGCGCTGTTCAGAGTGTCCCTCATCCCGCTCATGGAGTTCGAAGTTGAGCCACTCAGGCCAATCAGCAGTGGTGAAGGTGCGTGCCTCAACCTTGTTCATGTCGCTGTGAGGGGGCGGGCAACTCTGTTCATCCAGCGCCAGCACCACGCACTCCATATACTGGTAACCCGTTGCGACAAAACCGACGATCCGGCTGTTTTGCCCGGCCGCCAGTGGCCATTGGAAGGTGCGGTGGTGCACTCGAGGATCCTGGCCGATCAGCTGATCAAATGTGGCTTCCAGCCAGCCTTTGTCACGGTCGCTGGGCGGGGTGGGGAGCAGCAGGTAGTTGCCGAAGTAGTAGTCGGGAGCATCCGGCGTGCGAACCGCCCAGAACTGATCGTGCTGAACAACCTCGCCCTGATAGCGATCGAACAGCAAGTCGGTGGCAAAGCCGGGATGGGTATCCATGATGGTGCTCCTGCAAAGACTCATTCTGTTATCGGCAGGAGTGGGAAATAGATGAAAAGGGGCCGGAGAAACCTCCGGCCAAACAATCACACGCAGATTCAGAACGTCCAGGACGATCTGGCCCCATCATAACTCGACTGGGGCAATTTTGGGATGGGCACTTTTCGGTTACGTACCGTTAATTTTGTAAATATGAAGTTCGTCAGATCGGATGTGAGGTAAATCCCTGTTGACTTTGTGTCGTTTTACTCATAAATATAAAGACGTTTAGACGTCCAAACATCCGTTTTGACGTAGGCAGATGGATTGCAGGACAGGGAGAAGAGCAGATGGGTTTTCACAGTGCACGTCAGGTTGAAGCGCTCAACCAGAGCTTGGCAGATTTGAATGGCGATATATCGGTCAGTTTCGAGTTTTTTCCGCCCAACAGTGAAGGGATGGAGAATACCCTCTGGCAGTCCATCGAACGGCTGAAGGTACTGGAACCCAAGTTCGTCTCTGTCACCTATGGCGCCAACTCCGGCACCCGTGATCGCACCCACAAGGTGATCAAGGACATCAAGGAACGGACAGGCCTGATTGCGGCGCCGCACCTGACCTGTATCGATGCCAGCCGCGACGAGCTGCGCACCATCGCCCGCGACTACTGGAACAGCGGTATTCGTCATATCGTGGCTCTGCGTGGTGATTTGCCACAGGGGTTGGAGAAGCCGGATATGTATGCCACCGATCTGGTTGCTCTGCTCAAGTCAGAGGCGGACTTCGATATCTCGGTTGCTGCCTATCCGGAAGGGCACCCGGAGGCCAAGAGTGCGCAATCCGACCTGCTCAACCTCAAGCGCAAGATCGATGCCGGTGCCAACCGCGCCATCACTCAGTTCTTCTTCGATGTGGAAACGTATTTGCGCTTTCGGGATCGCTGCGCCGCTATCGGCATCGATGCTGAAATCGTGCCGGGGATCCTGCCGGTCTCCAACTATCAGACCCTGGCCAAGTTTGCCGGTTTTACCAACGTGAAGATCCCGCGTTGGATGCATCAGCGTTTCGAGGGGCTGGATAACGATCAGATGACCCGCAATCTGGTGGGGGCGAGCATCGCCATCGATCAGGTGCGCGTGCTGAGTCAGGAAGGGGTGAAGGATTTCCACTTCTATACCCTGAACCGCTCCGAGCTGACTTATGCCATCTGCCATACTCTGGGGGTTCGTCCCAAGGGTTGACCTGTGGTCACCGCGATAAAAGCAAAAAGCCAATGAGTTGCTCATTGGCTTTTTCGTTATGGCCGATTATCAAGGTCTGGTCGGGGCGATCTCTTTTGGCTCAAGCTCGATAACCGCATTACCGGCAGCCCCCGGATACTGGCGATAGACCTGATCCTGCTCCAGTGTATAGAAGGTATCCAGATAGTCGTCGTTGTTGGTCATCCAGGAGTCGGGCAGTGCCTTGACGATGCGACCGCCGAGATCGAGGAAGGGCAGGGCTTCCGGCACGCCACCCGCAGTAAAGCCGAGTTTGAGAGCTTCAATCAGCAGGGCGCTCAGCTCCTTATAGTTGACGTTGTCATCCTGCTCCATCATCACCACATCGACGGCACCCCAGCGATAGCGATCCCAGTAAACCAGGATCTGGTTGGGGGTGTAGTCTGTGTTGTCATAGTCGAGGTAGGGCATGTCGACAATATCGACTACTGGCTCATCCCGACTGGGATTAACCCCTGCGACCACCGCATACACTTCGGCCGCGCCGAGCAGCCAGGGCTCCTGATCATCCTTCAGTCTGATCTTTTTCAGGATACTGGTCTTGAGCGGCGCCGTGCTGGCCGCCACTCGCGGAGCGCTTTGCAGATCAGCATCGGCCAGCGCTTTGCGCATTACCTTCAAGCCTGCGTTTTTGGCTTTGACGGGATCGGCTTCGACTACCAGAACCGGCCGGGCCGGTGCCTTGTCCACATCCAGATAGACGGGATTGCCAGCGCTGTCGAACGCTTCAATGGCGCTCCAGCTCTTCTCATCCCCACTAGGAACATAGGCGACCAGCGGTTCGACCCCCTGTTGCAGTGCGGCGGCCTGATCGGTGTTGGCCAGTCGCAATTGCATCAGTTGCTTGACCTCGCCATCCAGTCCTTGCCGGCTGATGGCCGCCTGGTTGGCATCGCTCGCCTGCCGTTTAAGCCGTGGGCTGGCCTTCTGCAGCAGGTTGGGAAGCGGGCTCTGGTATTGCTGGTTGCTCAGCAGGGGCAGCAGGTTTTTCTGCTGAAGTGCGAGCTGGCGAGCCAGCTCTCGATCCGTATCGGCAGCCTGGACGCTCGCAGCACCCAGTATGGCCAGTAGTAACAAGACAGCCTGATTTTTCATTTTTATACTCCGTTGCATGGAACCTGACAGGGCACCATGTCCGGGAAGATTGGTGCCCTGGCACCACTAGAAGGAAATTAGTTTCACTTGTGAATCATTTTATCTGGATAGTGTGCAGAGGTTCACGGTTTGAGGCTCAATTGATTCCTTTGTCGATATAATTGGAACTGATAGATAGCCAGACCAATCAGCAGACCCCAGCAGGCTGCCGCGATGCCGAGCAGGCTGATCCCGGACGCGGTAATGATAAAGGTGAGCAGCGCAGCTTCTCGCGCTTCATCCTCTTGCAAGGCCGAGTGCAGGCTGCTGCCGATGGTGCCTAACAGGGCCAAACCAGCGACGCAGGTGACAAGGGTTGCCGGAAAGGCGCTAAACAGGGCCGCGACGGTTGCGCCGAAGCAGCCGGTCACAAGATAAAAGCAACCCGCCCAAACCGCAGCAGGCCAGCGGCGCTTGGTATCCGGGTCGACCTCTTTGCCCATGCAAATGGCGGCAGTGATGGCGGCCAGATTGAAGGCATAACTGCCAAAAGGGGCGAGCAGCAGGCCAGTCAGGCCAGTCCAGCTGATCAGCGAGGAGGTGGAAGGCTGATAGCCATGGGCCCGCAAGATGGCAATTCCCGGCATGTTTTGCGATGTCATAGTGACAATGAATAGCGGCAGCGCGATACCAAACAGAGCATCAAGGGAGAAGGCTGGCCATGTCCAGACCGGGCTGGCGAGTTGCCAGTGAAGGGTGCCCATTTGCAAATCCCCCCGTACGCTGCAGATCAGCATCCCCACTCCCAGTACCAGCACCATGGTATAGCGGGGCCAGAGATGACGACCCAGCAGGAAGGCCAGCAGCAGGGTGCCAAGCAACAAGGGGTCTTGCGGGGCGACCTTGAACAGATCCAGCCCGAATTTGAGCAGCACGCCAGCCAGCATGGCGGCGGCCAGTGGAGCCGGGATATGTTTCATCAAACGGTCGAACCAGCCGCTGATGCCACACAGAGTGATCAGCAGGGACGAGATCACAAAGGCGCCGATGGCTTCCGCCAGAGTGAAGTTGCCCAGCGTGGTGATCAGCAGTGCCGCGCCTGGGGTGGACCAGGCGGTTAGTATGGGTATGCGGTAATAGAGAGAGAGGCCGATGCAGCTCACCCCCATGCCGATCCCCAGCGTCCAGAGCCAAGAGGCGACTTGAGCTGTATCTGCACCTGCTGCCGTGGCGGCCTGGATGATCAGGATGACGGAGCTGGTGTAGCCGACCATCACGGCGATAAATCCTGCGACCAGATGGGGGATGGCGAAGGGCATGACTCTTCCTCTTGGCGTTGTGACGCGCTGTGCGTTATTACGTACAATACAGCTTTGACTATATCGCTGTGCGCTATAGCGCACAAGGCGCATCGTGCAAGAGTAATAAAGAGGCAGTTATGCAAGAGATGAGTCAGCATCTGGCTGCTCGACTGAAGGGGCTGCGCAGCGAGCGCGGCTGGAGCCTGGATGCCGCCGCGCGCGAAACGGGCGTCAGCAAGGCGATGCTGGGGCAGATTGAGCGGGGAGAGTCCAGCCCGACAGTGGCGACGCTGTGGAAGATAGCCACCGGGTTTCGACTCTCATTTTCCAGTTTCATTGAGCCCACCCCCGCCGCGCAGGCAGAGGTGCTCTATCGCACCGCCGATGCCATTCGCCAGCAGCCAGCGGGAGAGGGCATGCAAGTGGCGCCGCTCTTCCCTTATGAAAACCGGTTTGGCTTCGAATTGCTTGAGCTGACCCTGTTGCCGGGTTACCAGCGTGAATCCGAGCCCCATGAGCCGGGAGTGACCGAGCATGTCATCGTCATCAGCGGCATGATGGAGGTGCTGGTGGAAGGGGAGTGGCGCTCACTGGTGCAAGGGGAGGCGGTGCGTTTTGCTGCCGACCGTCCCCACGGTTATCGCAATCTGGGCATAGCCCCGGCGATCTTTCACAACCTGATCCACTATCCGGTGGCAACACTCTGAACATGTTCCGCAGTCATCAACCCGGTCGACCATCTGCTCTGGGGCGGATCAGTATCGGGGTATAGACCCAGACAAACAGACCATAGGCAGCGATCCAGGCAAGCGCGCTGAGGTTCCAGCCATGCAGGGTATAAGCAGGCCAGAACAGGGGAATCGCCACCCGCATTGTGGCGGCAGCGATAACCAGGGCGAATGCGCCAGTGATCCTGCGTCCTACCTGCAAGGCCCGACCGCTATGGCCGAGGGAGACTCGCGCAATCATGCCCAGGATCATAGTGCCCATACAGCCTGCGCTGAGCAGGTGACTGGCCATTGACAGCGTTATGGGCAGACCCGCGCTATGTGCCGCAAGGGCGAGCAGGCCAAGAGGGATAAACAGATAGGCGAGATGGAGTGACCACAGCAGGGGATGCGCAAGGGTCGATGGCAGATGCCAACGCAGTTGTCGCCACAGATGCAAACTCGCCGCCACTATATAGAGAGGCACTATATATATGCTGGTAACCCATTGGGTGGGGAGCAGCAGCCAGCAGAGCAAGATAAGCCACTGTGTCGCGAGCGCCGCCCGCTCCAGCCAGAGTCGAGGTGCAGCTTTCTCCTGACCGGTTGCTCGGGCGGTGAAGAACGGAATCACCCTTCCACCCATCACGGCTATGAGGGTGGTAAACAACAGCACCGTTGTGATCAGCAGATGCTCAACGGTGGTCCACTCTGCATGCCATAACCAGCTGGCGCCATTGAGCAGGGTCAGTATCAACAACAGGGGCACGAAGAAGAGGTTGCGCCATTGCCGGGTTATCAAGATCGGCTTGGCAAGGAACCAGGCGCAAAGCGGCAACCAGAGCAGGTCTGCCAACATCAGAATCGTATTCTCCTCACCCAGCCAGGGTAACAAGGTCCTTGGCAACATCCACAACCCCACCACCATTGCCAATGGCCAGCTCCGAAGACCGGGATGGGCCGTCCAGTTCTGCACCGCGGTGAGCAGAAAACCCGCGACGATGGCTGCCCCGAAACCAAACAGCATCTCATGGCCGTGCCACCAGATCGGGTTGGCAATCCCTGGCAAGGTTAGCCAACCGTTGAGCTGCCCCAGCCAGAGCAACATGGCGACGGCAGCAAACAGAGCCCCAAAAAAGAAGAAGGGTCGGAACCCCAAGCGGAACAGCGGGACGATTTGCTCTTCCTTATGGCTATCGAGGATTTGATGCATGAGGGCATTCCAATTGAACATTTGAGATGGCAATTATAAATTGGCTTTTCAAATGTTCAATTTAAATCCGGCAATAGTCAGGATTGATGTCATTTTGAGCAAGAAAAGAGGTGGTTGCTTGATATCTGAGCGAACGAACCTTTTTTGCTGAAAAAGCCCTTGTCATCCCGGCGCGGCTCCCTATAATGCCCCCCTACCAGCACGGCGGAACACGCCGGACTGATGAGCCAGCTTCCTAGCGAAGTGGGCGCCGAAAGAAAAGCGAAAACAATTGCTTGACTTTCG
>NZ_JBFODN010000290.1:0-20228 GCF_040908345.1 Aeromonas sp. R3-1 | reverse complement strand
TTGATGTTGTCGCCCGGCATTACCATCTCTACGCCTTCCGGCAGTTCGATGGTACCGGTCACGTCGGTAGTACGGAAGTAGAACTGCGGACGGTAGCCTTTGAAGAACGGGGTATGACGGCCACCTTCTTCTTTGGACAGTACGTACACTTCAGATTCGAACTTGGTGTGCGGCTTGATAGAACCCGGCTTGGCCAGTACCTGACCACGCTCTACGTCTTCACGCTTAACACCACGCAGCAGCGCGCCGATGTTCTCGCCTGCACGACCTTCGTCCAGCAGCTTACGGAACATTTCAACACCGGTACAGGTGGTAGAAACGGTATCTTTGATACCAACGATTTCTACAGTCTCACCTACTTTAACGATACCGCGCTCTACACGACCGGTAACTACGGTACCACGGCCAGCGATAGAGAATACGTCTTCGATAGGCATCAGGAACGGTTGGTCAATCGCGCGCTCCGGCTCCGGGATGTAGGTATCCAGGTGGCCAGCCAGCTCGATGATCTTCTCTTCCCACTGAGCGTCGCCTTCCAGCGCTTTCAGCGCGGAACCACGAACTACCGGCAGGTCATCACCCGGGAAGTCGTACTCGGTCAGCAGTTCACGAACTTCCATCTCAACCAGTTCGAGCAGCTCTTCGTCATCAACCATGTCACACTTGTTCATGAACACGATCATGTACGGGATACCAACCTGACGACCCAGCAGGATGTGCTCACGAGTCTGCGGCATCGGGCCGTCAGTCGCTGCTACTACCAGGATCGCGCCGTCCATCTGGGCAGCACCGGTGATCATGTTTTTAACGTAGTCGGCGTGACCCGGGCAATCTACGTGGGCGTAGTGACGGGTAGCGGTGTCGTATTCTACGTGGGAGGTGTTGATGGTGATACCACGCTCACGCTCTTCCGGTGCCTTGTCGATCTGGTCGAAGGCGAAAGCTTTACCACCGAAGTGCTTGGCCAGCACGTTGGTGATAGCTGCAGTCAGGGTGGTTTTACCGTGGTCAACGTGGCCGATGGTGCCGACGTTTACGTGCGGTTTATTACGCTCAAATTTTTCTTTAGACACGACGTAGTCCTTCTAGGTTAAACCCGCCTACCGTCGTAGGCGGGGAATCTTAAATTACTTGGATTTGCGCTCTTCGATCACGGCTTGTGCAACGTTGGTCGGTGCATCGTGATACTTGGCGAATTCCATGGCGTAGGAAGCACGACCCTGGGTAGCGGAACGCAGTGCAGTTGCATAACCGAACATTTCGGCCAGCGGCACCAGAGCACGTACGATCTTGCCGGACGGGCCATCTTCCATACCTTCGATCAGGCCACGACGACGGTTCAGGTCACCGATAACGTCGCCCATGTAATCTTCCGGAGTTTCAACTTCTACTTTCATGATCGGTTCGAGCAGAACCGGGTTGGCTTTCATGAAGCCAGCCTTAAAGGCCATGGAAGCAGCGATTTTGAACGCCAGTTCGGAAGAGTCGACATCGTGGTAAGAACCGAAGTGCAGACGCACACCCAGATCCATAACCGGGTAACCAGCCAGCGGACCAGATTTGAGCTGCTCACGGATACCTTTATCAACACCCGGGATGAATTCACCAGGAATGACACCACCTTTGATGTCGTTGACGAATTCGTAGGCTTTGCCTTCTTCCAGCGGATACATGTCGATAACAACATGACCGTACTGACCACGACCACCAGACTGCTTGGCATGCTTGCCTTCGATGTCTTTAACGGTGGTACGGATGGTTTCACGGTAGGCAACCTGCGGCTTACCTACGTTGGCTTCAACCTTGAACTCGCGACGCATACGGTCAACGATGATGTCCAGGTGCAGCTCACCCATACCAGCGATGATGGTTTGACCTGACTCTTCGTCAGTCCATACGCGGAAGGACGGATCTTCCTGAGCCAGACGGCCCAGAGCCAGACCCATCTTCTCCTGGTCAGCCTTGGTTTTCGGCTCAACCGCGATAGAAATTACCGGCTCCGGGAATTCCATACGCTCGAGGATGATCGGTGCGTTCGGGTCACACAGGGTGTCACCAGTGGTCACGTCTTTCAGACCGATAGCAGCAGCGATGTCACCAGCGCGAACTTCTTTGATCTCTTCACGCTTGTTGGCATGCATCTGAACGATACGGCCAAAACGCTCGCGCTTGTCCTTGACGGAGTTCAGCACGGTGTCACCGGAGTTGATCACGCCAGAGTAGACACGGAAGAAGGTCAGGTTACCAACGAACGGGTCGGTAGCGATCTTGAACGCCAGAGCAGAGAACGGCTCGTCATCAGAAGCGTGACGCTCGTCTTTGGTCTCGCCGTCCATTTTCAGGCCGTCGATAGCAGCAACGTCGGTCGGAGCCGGCAGGTACTCGATCACGGCATCCAGCATTGCCTGTACGCCCTTGTTCTTGAACGCGGAGCCACAGGTTACCAGGATGATTTCGTTGTTCAGCACGCGCTGACGCAGAGCACCTTTGATCTCTTCCTCGGTCAGCTCTTCGCCGCCCAGGTATTTTTCCATCAGGTCTTCAGACGCTTCAGCGGCGGCTTCAACCAGATTCATGCGCATTTCTTGCGCCTGTTCCAGCAACTCGGCCGGGACGTCTTCGTAATCGAAGGATACGCCCTGATCAGCTTCATTCCAGTTGATGGCTTTCATCTTGACCAGGTCAACAACGCCCTTGAAGTTCTCTTCAGAGCCGATGTTCAGCTGAAGGGGAACCGGAGTACCTTTCAGACGGGTCTTGATGTGCTCAACGCAGCGCAGGAAGTTGGCGCCGGTACGGTCCATCTTGTTGACGAACGCGATACGGGGAACCTTGTACTTGTTAGCCTGACGCCATACGGTTTCAGACTGTGGCTGTACGCCACCTACGGCACAGTACACCATCACGGCACCGTCCAGAACACGCATTGAACGCTCTACTTCGATAGTAAAGTCAACGTGGCCCGGGGTATCGATGATGTTGATACGGTGCGGTTGGAACTGTTTACCCATACCGGACCAGAAAGCGGTGGTCGCGGCGGAGGTGATGGTGATACCACGCTCTTGTTCCTGTTCCATCCAGTCCATGGTGGCAGCGCCATCGTGAACTTCACCGATCTTGTGACTTACACCGGTGTAAAACAGTACGCGCTCGGTAGTAGTAGTCTTACCGGCGTCAATGTGAGCGGAGATACCGATGTTACGATAACGCTCAATGGGGGTTGTACGAGCCATTGTCATCCTCTTACTAAGGCGCTTGTCCCTAGATAATTAAAGGTGCGCAGAGTCAAAAGACCCTGCGCAAGCGGATTACCAGCGGAAGTGAGCGAAGGCTTTGTTCGCTTCAGCCATACGGTGAACGTCTTCACGTTTCTTGACAGACGAACCCTTATTGTCAGCGGCATCCAGCAGCTCGCCAGCCAGACGCTGAGCCATTGATTTTTCACCACGTTTACGAGCGGCATCAACCAACCAGCGCATTGCCAGGGCATTGCGACGTACCGGACGAACTTCTACCGGCACCTGATAGGTTGCACCACCGACGCGACGAGATTTAACCTCGACCGCCGGACGAATGTTATCCAGAGCTTCTTCGAATACGGCCAGGTGCTCTTTGCCAGATTTGGTGGCAATGATGTCCAGGGCGCCATAAACAATGGCTTCTGCAACAGATTTCTTACCGTCAACCATTACTACGTTGACAAATTTAGCCAGCAGCTCTGATCCGAACTTGGGATCTGGCAGGATTTTACGCTGACCAACAACACGACGTCTTGGCATTTCAAATTCTCCGTAACTTCAGGGATTACCCAAAACTAGAAAGCTATCTAACTAGAAACGAATTAACGTTTGGCCTTACTTAACGGAGAACCATTAAGCTTTAGGACGCTTCACGCCATACTTGGAGCGAGCCTGCTTACGGTCTTTAACACCGGCACAGTCCAACGCACCACGAACGGTGTGATAACGAACACCTGGCAAGTCTTTTACACGACCGCCACGGATCAGAACAACAGAGTGCTCTTGCAGGTTGTGACCTTCACCGCCGATGTAGGAGGTGACTTCGAAGCCGTTGGTCAGACGTACACGGCACACTTTACGCAGTGCAGAGTTAGGCTTCTTCGGGGTGGTGGTATATACACGAGTGCATACGCCACGCTTCTGAGGGCACGCTTCCAGCGCCGGCACGTTGCTTTTCACAACGAGCTTGATGCGTGGCTTGCGAACCAACTGGTTAATAGTTGCCATCAAAAGGCTCCTGATAATGACTTCATAAACGTGTGGAAAATCCTCCCCGCAGATACGGGGACGCGAAATTTTATGCCCTGTTGTCTGGGGAGTCAAGATTTATACAATTTGCGTCACAAAAGGGCAATTCGGATCCGTTTGATTTCACGACATCACCTTGAATTTTCTTGAAAATATGCTTCTCAGCCACCCCAGGTGCGCGGGGAACCTTTTTGCGCAATCAGTGCCACCAGACCCGCCATATCGAGCACATTGCCCACCCGATGCTGCAAACCGCGGGCTTGCAGATCTTCCTGCATCACATACAGCGGGATACCCGCCAGCCGCTCGCTCCACTGGGGAGCCGATGCCGCAATCACGGCATCCTGCATCAGTACCAGCTCATCCTCGGACTGAAGGTATGAGAGCACCTCTGCCAGAGCCTGACTCTGAAAGGGGGAGTTCAATATCAGATGCAACATGGAGACCTCAAAAGCTGATGTGAGTCGAACATTGTGCCCAGCGCCGAGCCAGTTCCTGGCGCGGCAGACTCTCGACGGGGATCAGCAGATCATCCACTGTCACGCCACGCTCTGCCAGCGAGTCAGCACAAACATAGACCTCTTCGATATCGTAGAGTTCCAGCATTTTGAAGGTGGGCGCGTAGTGGCGCTGCAAAATGGCGGCAGGTTGCTGCTCCTTGAGCAGTTGCAGCACGCCGTCCCCAATCAGGAAGAGGGCCAGCTCATCGGTCATGGCCGAGGTGGCCAGCAGGGCATCCAGTCCTTCCCGACCGGCGGCATGGCCATGGGGGCCACGACTGCAGATAAAGGCGATTTTCTTGCTCATGACTCCCCCTAGAACTGAACCAGCCGATCGGCGGTGAGCGCCGCCTCGGCCAACTGGCCCAGACCGCTCAGACAAAATGGCGCTTGCAGATTGAAGTGCACCAGCCCCGCCCCCTTGGCCTCCTGTTCATCGAGCACACCGCGCCGCATGGCGGCGGCGACACAGACGTCGATACGGATCCCCTGCTCTTCTGCCAGCTCTCGCCACAGACGCACCAGGTCAGTCTCATCGGATGCAGGCAGATGCAGACCGTTGCCGTTGCAGACCCCATCCTGATAGAAAAACAGGTGGGACAAGGTATGCCCCTGTGCCAACAGGGTGCGGGCAAAACGATAGGCGGTGCTGGCCGATTGGGAGCCATAGGCAGGCCCCGTGACCAGGATGGCAAAACTCAGACTCATAGCAGGGCTCCTGTGCTGACCCGGTCCATTTTACGCCAAAAACAAAAAAGCCCCTGCCAGGAGGGGCTTGATTCGATCTGTTGATCAGAGATGGGCAATCGCCTCAACTTCGACCAGCACATCTTTCGGCAGACGGGCCACCTCTACGCAGGAGCGAGCTGGCGCCGCATCGCCAAAGTAGCGGGCATAGACCTGATTGAAGGCAACGAAGTTGTTCATGTCGCTCAGGAAGCAGGTGGTTTTGACCACTTTGCTGGCATCGGCACCCGCAGCGTGCAACACGGCAACCAGATTCTTCATCACCCGCTCGGCCTGCTCTTCAATGCCGCCAGCCACGATTTCCATGGTGGCAGGATCGAGCGGGATCTGCCCGGAGGTGAAGATCATCTCGCCAACCTTGGTAGCCTGAACATACGGACCAATCGCGGCAGGCGCCTTGTCGGTTGCAATCACTTCTTTAGCCATTCATCTATCCCCTTCTGGAATGAGTTACTCGTTCTCGTCTTCACCCTGCTTGCGCTGTCGGATGTAAAGATAAACGGTATGTTTTGAAATATTGAGTTTGTCCGCCACCAGATTGATCGAATCCTTGATGTCGAAAATGCCCTTCTCGAACAGCTGGGTCACGATGAAGCGGTTCTTGGCATTGTTGGCCACGGTGGGATCGCGATTGATCTCGTCGATGGTGTTATCCACCGTCTGGGCAACCAGTTCTTCCACGCTGTTGGCAAAAGTCTCTGGTGACTGGCGTGCCGCCTGCTGGGGCGTCGGGAAAAATTCGGCCACGAACTCGTGGAAAGGCGCATTGATGTGCAGATTGATGCAGATAAGCCCCACCACTTGGCGCTCGCCGTTGCGAATGGCGATGGTGCTCGACTTCATCAGCGCGCCGGTACGGCTGCGAGCGAAATAGCTCTGGGTGTAATCCTGGCCGGTGCTCTCGATGTCCTTGAGCATGCGCAGGGCGAGATCGGTGATGGGCGCCCCGAGGGTGCGTCCGGTATTGAAGCCGTTGGCGATCTTGATCACCGACTCGTGCAGATTTTCCAGGGAGTGGAGTACCACTTCACAATGCTTGCCGAACAGCTCGGCCAAGCCATCGATGAGCCCATCGTATGAGCGCAACAATTCCCTGTCTTCATCTGTAAAAGTGCGGCTGATCAGCTGTTCTTCGGGAAGCATGGCTTCCTCGATACCGACAGTCATGTTCTACCCCTGTAATAACCATTCAACTTTCCCGAGTTTTAAATTGCAGGGGAGTAAAGTCAACTTTTTTTGATTTTTTACTCTACAACTTTGCTCTGGATCATCCTGAAACCCGCGCTGCGTCTACCTTTGCCGAGGAATTGGCCAACAAAAAGGGCTCCTTGAAGGAGCCCTTTTCAATCACGGATGACGAGTTACTCTTCGTCGAAGCTACCGGCTGCGTTCAGCAGATCCGCCAGGTTCTGCTCCGCTTCATCAGCGGTCACCTGCGGGGTACCAACAGCACGAGCTGCGGCAGCACGCTGGTTGATCCGGCTATGGTGGTAGGCAAAGCCGGTACCAGCCGGGATCAGACGACCCACGATGACGTTCTCTTTCAGACCACGCAGTTCATCACGCTTGCCACCTACGGCGGCTTCGGTCAGAACGCGAGTGGTTTCCTGGAAGGAAGCCGCGGAGATGAAGGACTCGGTGCTCAGAGATGCCTTGGTAATACCCATCAGTACATGACGGTAGGTCGCAGGGGTCTTGCCCTCGGCAACCAGCTTACGGTTGGCAATCTTCACACGAGCCACTTCGACCTGTTCGCCTTCGATCAGATCGGTATCGCCAGCGCTCAGGATCTCGCACTTGCGCAGCATCTGACGAACGATGACTTCGATGTGCTTGTCGTTGATCTTAACGCCTTGCAGACGGTAAACGTCCTGCACTTCGTTGGCGATGTAGTTGGCGACCGGGCTGATACCGCGCAGACGCAGGATGTCGTGAGCAGACTCGGGACCGTCCGCCAGCACTTCACCCTTCTCAACTTTTTCACCTTCGAACACGTTCAGGTTACGCCACTTCGGAATCATCTCTTCGTAGACGTTGCCACCATCGGTCGGGGTGATGACCAGACGGCGTTTGCCCTTGGTCTCTTTCCCGAAGGAGATGGTACCGGAGATCTCGGCCAGAATTGCCGGTTCCTTCGGTTGACGTGCTTCGAACAGATCCGCAACGCGCGGCAGACCACCGGTGATGTCCTTGGTACCGCCGGACTCTTGCGGGATACGCGCTACCGCGTCACCCACGCCCACGTTGGCACCATCTTCCAGGTTCACGATCGCCTTGCCCGGCAGGAAGTACTGGGCGGCTACATCGGTACCCGGGATCATCACGTCTTTGCCGTTCAGGTCGACCAGTTTAACGGTCGGACGCATCTCTTTACCGGCGCTCGGACGCTCGTTGACATCCAGAACAACGATAGAAGAGAGACCGGTCAGCTCGTCGGTCTGACGAGTGATGGTCACACCATCGATCATGTGTTCGAACTGCAGGCGACCTGCCACTTCGGTGATGATCGGGTGGGTGTGCGGATCCCAGTTGGCAACGGTCTCGCCAGCGCTCACGGCCTGGCCGTCCTTCACTTCCAGCACGGAACCGTAAGGCAGCTTGTGGCTTTCCTTGGTACGGCCCATGTCGTCCATGATGGTCAGTTCGGTAGAACGTGAGGTGATAACCAGTTTGTCATCGCTGTTGTGAACGAACTTGGCGTTCTGCAGCTTGATGGTACCTGTGTTCTTGACCTGGATGCTGCTTTCAGCAGCGGCACGAGATGCAGCACCACCGATGTGGAACGTACGCATCGTCAGCTGGGTACCCGGTTCACCGATGGACTGGGCGGCGATAACACCGACAGCCTCACCCTTGTTAACCAGGTGACCACGGGCCAGATCACGGCCGTAGCAGTGAGCACAGTTACCGAAGTCGGTTTCACAGGTGATGGCAGAACGTACCTTCACACGGTCAACGGAGTTACGCTCCAGCAGGTCACACAGCTGCTCGTCGAGCAGGGTGTTGCGAGCAACCAGGATCTCGTCCTCGGTACCCGGCTTGATGACATCTTCTGCCACCACACGACCCAGCACGCGCTCACGCAGCGGCTCGACCACGTCGCCACCCTCGATCAGCGGAGTCATCCACAGACCGTCGGTAGTGCCGCAATCGTCCTCGGTGATCACCATGTCTTGCGCCACGTCTACCAGACGACGAGTCAGGTAACCGGAGTTCGCAGTCTTCAGTGCAGTATCCGCCAGACCCTTACGAGCACCGTGGGTAGAGATAAAGTACTGCAGTACGTTCAGACCTTCGCGGAAGTTCGCGATGATCGGGGTCTCGATGATGGAGCCATCCGGCTTGGCCATCAGGCCACGCATACCGGCCAGCTGACGGATCTGGGCGGCGGAACCACGCGCACCAGAGTCGGCCATCATAAAGATGCTGTTGAACGAGGCCTGCTCTTCTTCTTCACCCAGCGAGTTGACGTTACGCTCTTTGGACAAGTTCTCCATCATGGCCTTGGAGACGCGCTCGTTGGCGCTGGCCCAGATATCGATAACCTTGTTGTAACGCTCGCCCGCAGTTACCAGACCTGACAGGAACTGGTCCTGAATCTCGGCAACTTCGGCTTCGGCTGCCGCGATGATGTCTTTCTTGGCATCCGGGATGACCATGTCATCGATACCAACGGAAGCACCGGACAGGGCCGCGTAGTGGAAACCGGTATACATCAGCTGGTCAGCGAAGATAACGGTGTCCTTCAGGCCCTGCTTGCGATAGCAGGTGTTCAGCAGACGGGAGATGAGCTTTTTGCCCAGCGCCTTGTTGGATACGCACTTGATCCAGTTCTGCGGATTGGCATCCAGATCAGCCTGTTCTGCAGCAGTCAGCACCTTCGGCTCGTCGATCAGGGCGTATTCCATGCCTTTCGGCAGGATCAGGCTCAGGATCGCACGACCAACGGTGGTGTTCTTCATCTCGGTGTGTTCACGCAGAGAACCGTCTTCCTGACGCAGGTATTCGGTAATGCGTACTTTCACACGAGCATGCAGATCGGCCAGACCGGCGCGATATACTTTCTCGGCTTCTTTCGGGCCGGCCAGCACCATACCTTCGCCTTTGGCGTTGATACGGGCACGGGTCATGTAGTACAGACCCAAGACCACGTCCTGAGAAGGAACGATGATCGGCTCACCAGAGGCAGGCGACAGGATGTTGTTGGTAGACATCATCAGCGCACGCGCTTCCAGCTGGGCTTCCAGGGTCAGCGGTACGTGGACCGCCATCTGGTCACCATCGAAGTCCGCGTTATACGCAGCACAAACCAGCGGGTGCAGCTGGATTGCCTTGCCTTCGACCAGAGTCGGTTCGAATGCCTGGATACCCAGGCGGTGCAGAGTCGGTGCACGGTTCAGCAGAACCGGGTGTTCGCGGATCACTTCGTCCAGGATATCCCAAACGACAGCTTCCTCGCGCTCCACCATCTTCTTGGCGGCCTTGATAGTGGTCGCCAGACCGCGGGTTTCCAGCTTGCCATAGATGAACGGCTTGAACAGTTCCAGCGCCATCTTCTTCGGCAGACCGCACTGATGCAGACGCAGAGTCGGGCCTACGGTGATAACGGAACGACCGGAGTAGTCGACACGCTTACCGAGCAGGTTCTGACGGAAACGACCCTGCTTACCCTTGATCATGTCGGCCAGGGATTTCAGCGGGCGCTTGTTGGAACCGGTGATGGCACGACCGCGACGGCCGTTATCCAGCAGTGCATCGACGGACTCTTGCAGCATACGCTTTTCGTTGCGCACGATGATGTCCGGAGCAGCCAGATCCAGCAGACGCTTCAAGCGGTTGTTACGGTTGATCACGCGACGGTACAAATCGTTCAGATCGGAAGTCGCAAAACGGCCGCCGTCCAGCGGTACCAGCGGACGCAGGTCCGGCGGCAGCACAGGCAGCACTGTCATGATCATCCACTCCGGCTTGTTGCCGGACTGCAGGAAAGCTTCCATCAGCTTCAGACGCTTGGTGGTCTTCTTGCGCTTGGTCTCGGAGTTGGTTTGATCCAGCTCCTCACGCATGGTTTTGACTTCACCTTCCAGATCGATAGCGCGCAGCAATGCCAGGATTGCTTCGGCACCCATCTTGGCGTCAAATTCGTCGCCCCACTCTTCCAGCGCATCCAGGTACTGCTCTTCAGAGAGCATCTGGCTGCGTTCGAGGTTGGTCATGCCCGGCTCGATTACGACGAAAGATTCGAAGTAGAGCACACGCTCGATGTCGCGCAGGGTCATGTCCAGCAGCAGACCGATACGGGACGGCAGGGACTTCAGGAACCAGATGTGGGCAGTCGGGCTGGCCAGCTCGATGTGGCCCATACGCTCACGACGGACCTTGGTCTGGGTCACTTCAACGCCGCACTTCTCACAGATCACACCACGGTGTTTCAGGCGCTTGTACTTGCCGCACAGACACTCGTAGTCCTTCACCGGTCCGAAGATACGGGCGCAGAACAGACCATCACGCTCCGGCTTGAAAGTCCGGTAGTTGATGGTCTCAGGCTTTTTGACCTCACCGAATGACCAGGAGCGGATCATGTCAGGAGAGGCCAGACCGATCTTGATACTGTCAAACTCTTCGGTCTTGGTCTGAGCCTTCAAAAACTTGAGTAAGTCTTTCACGTGTTTCCCCTGTCAGGAGTCTAACCTCGGCGCCCCGGCTGCCAAAACAGCGGGGCGCCCACGTCAATTCTCGAACAATAAGAGCGAGCTCTTACTCTTCGTCCAGCTCGATGTTGATACCCAGAGAGCGGATTTCCTTCAGCAATACGTTGAAGGATTCGGGCATGCCCGGCTCCATACGGTGGTCGCCATCCACGATGTTCTTATACATCTTGGTACGGCCATTCACATCGTCAGACTTGACGGTCAGCATTTCCTGCAGGGTATATGCCGCACCGTAAGCCTCCAGGGCCCACACTTCCATCTCACCGAAACGCTGACCACCGAACTGAGCCTTACCACCCAGCGGCTGCTGAGTAACCAGGCTGTAAGAACCGGTAGAACGCGCGTGCATCTTGTCGTCGACCAAGTGGTTCAGCTTGAGCATGTACATGTAACCAACGGTTACTTTACGCTCGAAGCGGTTACCGGTACGGCCATCGAACAGATCAATCTGACCGGACTCCGGCAGATCGGCCAGCTTCAGCAGGGCTTTGATTTCGCGCTCTTTGGCACCATCAAACACTGGAGTAGCAACCGGCAGACCCTTACGCAGGTTACCCACCAGGGTACGTACGTCGTCATCAGACAGTTCGGCGATGTTCACTTGCTGGGTGTCCTTCTCGCCCAGGTCGTAGACCTGTTGCAGGAAGTTGCGCATCTCGTGCAGCTCGCGCTGCTCTTTGACCATGCGATCGATCTTCTCGCCGATACCCTTGGCCGCAAGGCCCAGGTGCACTTCGAGGATCTGACCGATGTTCATACGGGATGGTACGCCCAACGGGTTCAGTACGATGTCGACCGGACGGCCGAACTCGTCATGAGGCATATCCTCGACCGGACAGATCTTGGAGATAACACCCTTGTTACCGTGACGGCCCGCCATCTTGTCACCCGGCTGGATGCGACGCTTGACTGCCAGATAAACCTTGACGATTTTCAGTACGCCCGGCGCCAGATCATCACCCTGGATAATCTTGCGACGCTTGTTCTCGAATTTCTTGTCGAACTCGGCTTTCAGCTCAACGTGCTGTTCAGCGATCTGTTCCAGTTCGGTCTGCTTGCCTTCGTCTTCGATGGCCAGTTCAAACCACTTGGAGCGATCGAGCTTGTTCAGACGATCTTCGCTGTAACCGGCGGCCAGCAGCAGGTTGCGGGAGCGGCCGAAAATGCCGTCTTCCAGGATCTTGAACTCTTCGGTCAAGTCCTTCTTCGCTTCCTTCAGCTGCATCTCTTCGATTTCTTTGGCGCGCTTGTCTTTTTCCACGCCATCGCGGGTAAAGACTTGCACGTCAACCACGGTACCGTACACACCGTTCGGTACACGCAGGGAGGAGTCCTTCACATCGGACGCCTTTTCACCGAAGATGGCGCGCAGCAGCTTCTCTTCCGGCGTCAGCTGGGTTTCACCTTTCGGCGTTACCTTACCGACCAGAATGTCGCCGCCCTTCACTTCGGCACCCACGTAGACGATACCGGACTCGTCCAGCTTGGACAGAGCGGCTTCACCCACGTTCGGGATGTCAGCAGTGATCTCTTCCGGACCCAGTTTGGTGTCACGGGAGATACAGGCCAGTTCCTGGATATGGATGGTGGTCAGGCGATCTTCCTGAACAACACGCTCGTTCACCAGGATCGAGTCTTCGAAGTTGTAACCGTTCCACGGCATGAACGCGACGCGCATGTTCTGACCCAGCGCCAGTTCACCCAGGTCGGTGGACGGGCCATCAGCCAGTACGTCGCCAGCCATGACCGGCTCACCCAACATCACGCAAGGACGCTGGTTGATACAGGTGTTCTGGTTGGAACGGGTGTATTTGGTCAGGTTGTAGATGTCGATACCGGCTTCGCCTGGCATCAGCTCATCTTCATTGACCTTCAGGACGATACGGGAGGCATCGACATAGTCGATTACGCCGCCACGCTTGGCCACTACGGTTACACCGGAGTCAACGGCCACAGCGCGTTCCATACCGGTACCTACCAGCGGCTTGTCAGCACGCAGAGTCGGTACAGCCTGACGTTGCATGTTTGAACCCATCAATGCGCGGTTCGCGTCATCGTGTTCCAGGAACGGGATCAGAGCCGCTGCCACAGATACGATCTGCTGCGGGCTCACGTCCATATACTGGATCTGGTCGGCGTTCATAAAGGTGGATTCACCTTTGTGACGGCACGGGATCAATTCATCTTTCAGACGGCCATCTTCGGTGGTCGCGGCGTTAGCCTGTGCGATCACGTACTTGCCTTCTTCAATAGCAGACAGGTAGTCCACTTCGTCGGTGATCACACCGTCAATGACCTTGCGGTACGGGGTCTCGAGGAAACCGTACTCGTTGGTACGAGAGTACACGGACAGAGAGTTGATCAGACCGATGTTCGGACCTTCAGGAGTCTCGATAGGGCACAGACGACCGTAGTGAGTCGGGTGTACGTCTCGGACTTCAAAGCCGGCACGCTCACGAGTCAAACCGCCCGGGCCCAGCGCGGAGATACGACGCTTGTGGGTCACTTCGGAGAGCGGGTTGTTCTGGTCCATAAACTGGGACAGCTGGCTGGAACCAAAGAACTCTTTGACTGCGGCGGAGATCGGTTTGGCGTTGATCAGATCCTGCGGCATCAGGGTGTCCAGGTCGCCCAGGGAGAGACGCTCCTTGACCGCACGCTCGACACGCACCAGACCTACGCGGAACTGGTTTTCAGCCATTTCACCGACAGAACGGATACGACGGTTACCCAAGTGGTCGATATCGTCCACTTCGTCGTTACCGTTACGGATGTCGATCAGGCGCTTCATCACATCGACGATGTCGTCTTTGGTCAGTACACCTGCGCCAGTCTCGTCTTCACGACCCAGACGGCGGTTGAACTTCATCCGACCTACGGTAGACAGGTCGTAACGCTCGGCGGAGAAGAACAGGTTTTCGAACAGCTGTTCTGCAGCTTCGCGAGTAGGCGGCTCGCCCGGACGCATCATGCGATAGATCTCGACCAGCGCTTCCAAACGGTTGGAGCTGGAGTCGACACGCAGGGTCTCGGACATGTAGGCACCGTGATCCAGTTCGTTGGTGAACAGAACCTCGAAATGCTTGAAGCCGGCTTGGGACAGGTTGGCGATCGCTTCCAGGCTCAGCGCCTGGTTGGCGGTCACGACCATCTCGCCAGTTTGCGGATGTGCGTAGTCCTTGGCAGCAACCTTGCCAACAACATACTCAACCGGTACCTCAATCTGGGTAACGGCGTCTTTTTCCAACTGACGGATGTGACGCGCAGTCACACGACGACCGGTCTCAACCACCACGGCGCCATTGGCCACGATGTCAAAGGTCGCAGTTTCACCACGCAGACGCTCCGGCACCAGATCCATCATCAACTTGCCATCTTTTACTTCAAAACCGATGGTCTCGAAGAAGGTGGCCAGGATTTGTTCGGAAGTGAAGTCCAGGGCGCGCAGAATAATGGATGCTGGCAGTTTGCGACGACGGTCGATACGGACAAACAGGTTGTCTTTCGCATCGAACTCGAAGTCCAGCCAGGAGCCACGGTAGGGGATAACGCGAGCGTTATACAGTACCTTACCGGATGAATGAGTTTTGCCTTTATCGTGGTCGAAGAAGACGCCCGGGCTGCGGTGCAGCTGGGAGACGATAACCCGCTCGGTACCATTGATAACAAAGGTGCCGTTCTCGGTCATGAGCGGAATTTCGCCCATGTATACTTCTTGTTCCTTGATGTCTTTGACGGTGCCGGCAGCTGCTTCACGGTCGTACAGAACCATACGAAGCTTGACACGCAGCGGCGCGGAGTAGGTCACTCCACGGATCTGGCATTCTTTTACGTCAAATACCGGCTCACCCAGGCGATAGCTGACATACTGAAGCTCAGCACTACCGGAGTAACTGGTGATCGGGAAAACGCTACGGAAAGCGGCCTCTAGGCCATATTCACCTTCCGGGTCAGCCTCGATGAACTGCTTGAAGGAGTCCAGCTGAATGGACAACAGATAAGGCGTGTCCAGTACCTGGTCTCGCTTACCGAAGTCCTTACGAATGCGTTTTTTTTCGGTATAAGAGTAAACCATAGGGTTCCTCAGCTCGCTGATAAGTGACCCACTCTGTCCCGCGGGACAGCTCTGTCTCAACACCGTTTTGTGTTGGCCCGGACGAAAGAAGACAGTCCGGATTGCTGGTGCACCGAGAGTCGTAAACGGTGTGAAATGCTCTCAGTCTACAGCGCAAAAAGGCTGGTGAACAAAAATTCACCAGCCCTAGCCTGTTTTATCAGGCTAATCTACATAAATGCAGATTATTTGATCTCAACAGAAGCACCGGCAGCTTCCAGCTCTTTCTTCAGAGCTTCAGCTTCGTCCTTGGACACGCCTTCCTTCAGGTTAGCCGGAGCAGCTTCTACCAGATCTTTGGCTTCTTTCAGGCCCAGACCGGTAGCGCCACGAACGGCTTTGATAACGGCAACTTTGTTGGCGCCAGCAGCAGTCAGAACTACGTCGAACTCGGTCTTCTCTTCTACTGCTTCAGCAGCAGCCGGGCCAGCCATTACGGCAGCAGCGGCAGAAACACCGAACTTCTCTTCCATAGCTTCGATCAGCTCAACAACTTCCATTACGGACATGGAAGCAACGGCTTCGATGATTTGGTCTTTAGTGATAGACATGACAAAAATTCCTGATGTTGAATAAACTCAAACAGCCTAAATAGGCGAGAATCAAGCAGCAGCTTGTTTCTGGTCGCGAACAGCAGCGATAGTACGAACCAGCTTGCCAGCAGAGGCTTCTTTCATAGTCGCCATCAACTTCGCAATTGCTTCTTCGTAAGTCGGCAGCGTGGCCAGACGATCAATTTGTGCTGCGGCGATAAACTCACCGTTAAAAGCGCCAGCCTTGATTTCGAACTTTTGGTTCGCTTTGGCAAACTCTTTGAACAGACGAGCAGCAGCGCCCGGGTGTTCGTTAGAGAAAGCAATCAAGGTAGGACCGGTAAATGCGTCGTTCAGGCACTCGTATTCGGTACCTTCTACCGCGCGACGCAGCAGGGTGTTACGCACAACGCGCATGTACACACCGGCTTCACGAGCGGTTTTACGCAGGACGGTCATCTTGTCTACAGTTACACCGCGAGAATCGGCAACAACTGCAGAAAGAGCGCCTTTGGCAGCTTCGTTGACTTCAGCAACAATTGCCTTTTTGTCTTCGAGTCCCAATGCCATTGGCTTAACTCCTGGATTGAATCCGGGTCTATTGACCCAGTACTGACACATCCCCCCTACCTTTACAACAGAGGGGAACGATGCGGTAGCAGGATTCCAGAAGAGAAAGAATCTTTCTCGCTGGGTTTCCGGCACCGTCTACGCAGGAAACATTAAGGCTTTGCAGCCTCCTGCGGTCTTGGACGGAGGTCGAAACCCCCAACCAATCAAGGCGCAAAATTATAGATTAAATTTTGCGCCTTGTAAAACCCATCAATTAGGCCTGAGCTTCCAGAGAAGCTTGGTCTACAGCAACACCGGCACCCATGGTGGTGGAGATGCTGACTTTCTTGATGAATTGACCTTTGGCGGAAGAGGGCTTGCCTTTTTTCAGGGCAACCAGCAGAGCTTCCAAGTTTTCTTTCAGCTGAACTTCGTTGAAAGAAACCTTACCCAGAGTGGTATGGATGATACCATTCTTGTCGTTACGGTAACGAACCTGACCAGCCTTGGCATTCTTGACAGCTTCGGCAACGTTAGGAGTTACAGTACCAACTTTCGGGTTCGGCATCAGGCCGCGCGGGCCCAGGATTTGACCCAGTTGACCAACAACGCGCATTGCATCCGGGGATGCGATAACTACGTCGAAGTTCATCTCGCCTTTCTTAACCAGATCGGCCAAGTCATCCATACCTACCAGGTCAGCACCGGCAGCTTTAGCTGCTTCGGCGTTGGCACCTTGGGTAAATACGGCAACGCGTACATCACGACCGGTACCGTGCGGCAGTACAGTAGCACCACGTACGTTCTGGTCAGATTTACGAGCGTCGATACCCAGGTTGACAGCAACGTCAACGCTTTCAACGAACTTGGCGGTAGCCAGTTCTTTCAGCAGGGCAATGGCTTCGTTGATGGAGTACTCTTTGGTACCGTCAACTTTTTCGCGAATAACGCGCATACGCTTGGAAAGTTTAGCCATTGTCTTAATCCTCCACTACCAGACCCATGGAACGAGCGGAGCCTGCGATGCAACGTACTTTTGCATCCAGATCGGCACCAGTCATATCCGGCTCTTTGGTCTTGGCGATTTCTTGCAGCTGGGCAACGGTCACCTTACCAACCTTGTCTTTGTTCGGCTTGGAAGAACCAGACTTGATGCCTGCAGCTTTCTTCAGCAGGAAGGAAGCAGGCGGAGTCTTGGTTTCGAAGGTGAAGGAACGGTCGCTGTAAACGGTGATCACGACCGGAGTCGGTGAACCTTTTTCCAGCTTCTCTGTACGAGCGTTGAACGCCTTACAGAATTCCATGATGTTAACACCGTGTTGACCCAGTGCAGGACCAACGGGAGGAGACGGGTTGGCTGCACCAGCAGCAACCTGCAGCTTGATATAAGCTGTGACTTTCTTAGCCATTAGGAAAATACCTCAAAAATGGGTTCTAGCGCCTCGGAGACTTGCTCCTGCAAACGGCTCCCCAACTAATAAAGGGGCAGCGAATTATAGAGATATTCGCTGCCCCTGACAACCGTTAAACGTACAGAATTCAATCAGCCCTTTTCGACCTGACCAAAATCCAGTTCAACAGGAGTAGAACGACCGAAGATCAGTACAGAGACCTTCACGCGGCTCTTCTCATAATCGACCTCTTCAACGGTACCGTTGAAGTCGGCAAACGGACCATCAGCAACCCGCACCATTTCACCCGGTTCAAACAGGGTTTTCGGACGCGGCTTGTCGTGGGCATCCTGCAGACGGTTCAGGATGGCATCGGCCTCTTTGTCGGAGATCGGTGCCGGACGGTCGGAAGTACCGCCGATGAAGCCCATGACACGCGGTACGTTACGCACCAGGTGCCATGTGGTTTCATCCATGATCATCTGGACCAGGACATAACCCGGGAAAAACTTGCGCTCACTCTTGCGCTTCTGGCCAGCACGCATCTCGACCACTTCTTCGGTCGGGACCAGTACTTCACCGAACATGTCTTCCATGCCATGCATCTTGATATGTTCACGCAGGGACTTGGCTACACGGCCTTCATAGCCGGAAAAAGCCTGCACGACATACCATCTCATACGTTGTTCACGTTGTTCAGTCATGGCTTATCCTTACACACCGGTAATCAGGTTGACCAACCAGACCAAGGCACCGTCCAGAACGAACAGCAGCAGCCCCATCACGGCGGTCACCGCCAGCACAATCAGGGTTGTCTGAATGGCTTCCTGACGGGTCGGCCATACGACCTTGCGGACTTCCAGGCGAGACTCACGGGCGAATGCCAGTGTTGCCTTTCCCTTGGTGGTTTGCAGGGCTACTGCACCAGCAGCAGCAATGACAACGACCACACCCAAGGCGCGGACGGCAGCGACAACATCGTTGAGCAGGTAATTACCCACTACAGCGGCCGCCAGGATAATGAAAACCAGGCCCCAAAGCAGGGTATCCTTGCTTCCGCCCTGGCTCTCAGAACTAACACTCATACAACCCACCTGTATCTGACGTAACCAAAGACACAAAAGCCCCGTACGAGACGAGGTATATGGCAGGGGCGGCAGGACTCGAACCCGCAACCATCGGTTTTGGAGACCGCTGTTCTACCAATTCGAACTACGCCCCTACACAAGAAAGCCCCTATTATAGGGGCTTTGCTTTATTTATGTAAGCCAAAGATTAAGCGATAACTTTAGCTACAACACCAGCACCTACGGTACGGCCACCTTCACGGATAGCGAAACGCAGGCCGTCGTCCATCGCGATCGGCGCAATCAGGGTAACAACCATCTTGATGTTGTCGCCCGGCATTACCATCTCTACGCCTTCCGGCAGTTCGATGGTACCGGTCACGTCGGTAGTACGGAAGTAGAACTGCGGACGGTAGCCTTTGAAGAACGGGGTATGACGGCCACCTTCTTCTTTGGACAGTACGTACACTTCAGATTCGAACTTGGTGTGCGGCTTGATAGAACCCGGCTTGGCCAGTACCTGACCACGCTCTACGTCTTCACGCTTAACACCACGCAGCAGCGCGCCGATGTTCTCGCCTGCACGACCTTCGTCCAGCAGCTTACGGAACATTTCAACACCGGTACAGGTGGTAGAAACGGTATCTTTGATACCAACGATTTCTACAGTCTCACCTACTTTAACGATACCGCGCTCTACACGACCGGTAACTACGGTACCACGGCCAGCGATAGAGAATACGTCTTCGATAGGCATCAGGAACGGTTGGTCAATCGCGCGCTCCGGCTCCGGGATGTAGGTATCCAGGTGGCCAGCCAGCTCGATGATCTTCTCTTCCCACTGAGCGTCGCCTTCCAGCGCTTTCAGCGCGGAACCACGAACTACCGGCAGGTCATCACCCGGGAAGTCGTACTCGGTCAGCAGTTCACGAACTTCCATCTCAACCAGTTCGAGCAGCTCTTCGTCATCAACCATGTCACACTTGTTCATGAACACGATCATGTACGGGATACCAACCTGACGACCCAGCAGGATGTGCTCACGAGTCTGCGGCATCGGGCCGTCAGTCGCTGCTACTACCAGGATCGCGCCGTCCATCTGGGCAGCACCGGTGATCATGTTTTTAACGTAGTCGGCGTGACCCGGGCAATCTACGTGGGCGTAGTGACGGGTAGCGGTGTCGTATTCTACGTGGGAGGTGTTGATGGTGATACCACGCTCACGCTCTTCCGGTGCCTTGTCGATCTGGTCGAAGGCGAAAGCTTTACCACCGAAGTGCTTGGCCAGCACGTTGGTGATAGCTGCAGTCAGGGTGGTTTTACCGTGGTCAACGTGGCCGATGGT
>NZ_JBFODN010000029.1:0-4055 GCF_040908345.1 Aeromonas sp. R3-1 | reverse complement strand
GGCGTGCAGTATTGCTCGGGGCTGTATCAGTCACTACATGAACGGTACGGGGTGAAATGCTCGATGACGGATGGGTATGACTGTTACCAGAATGCATTGGCGGAGCGGGTGAACGGGATTTTGAAAGGAGAGTTATTGTTGCAAAGCCCGCAGGATTTGGCGCAAGCGCGGGAAATGGTGCGTGAAGCGGTGGATATTTACAACGAGGAGCGGCCGCATCATGCGTTGAAATACAGAACCCCCGATGCGGTACATTGGGGGTTCTGAGTAGAGAAATGCTAGTTGAAAATGTGTAAACCTATTTCAGGACTAGACAGCCATACTGCCTGCCCGGATAAACGGCAGCGTTTCCAATCTTGCTTTTCTGCTGCTGACGCCTCCTGCTTAACGCCCTCCCCCTGTTTCGGGTTAAGATAGCGGCCACCGTTTTATCCCGGCCCCGCCGGAGCAGACCACAGGTACGCCTTTGAACCGATTTACCCCATCCAGTGCGGCGAACGGCCGCGAGCAGCAGGTCTTTACCGTCACCCGCCTCAACAGCGCCGTGCGCATGATCCTGGAGCAGGATCTCGGGCTGGTGTGGCTGACCGGCGAGCTCTCCAATCTGGCGATGCCAAGCTCCGGCCACTGGTACTTCTCCCTCAAGGACATGTCGGCGCAGGTACGCTGCGCCATGTTCAAGGGCAACAACCGGCGGGTGGCGTTTCGCCCGCAGGATGGCATGCAGGTGCTGGTGCAGGCGCGGGTCTCCCTCTATGAGCCGCGCGGCGACTACCAGCTGATCATCGAGTCGATGCAGCCGGCGGGCGACGGCGTATTGGCCCTGCGTTTTGAAGAGCTCAAGCGCCGCCTCGGCGCCGAGGGGCTGTTTGACGAAAGCCGCAAGCGGCCGCTGCCCCGTGAACCGCGGGCGGTGGGTCTTATCACCTCCGCCACCGGCGCCGCCCTGCACGATATGCTGACGGTGCTTAAACGGCGTGCGCCGGATCTGCCGATCTTTATCTACCCGACCCAGGTACAAGGCAGCGCCGCCATCAGCCAGATCGTCGCGGCGATCGCCAAAGCGAACCAGCGCGCCGAGGTGGATGTGCTGATCGTTGGCCGTGGTGGCGGCTCCCTCGAAGATCTCTGGTGCTTCAACGAAGAGGCGGTGGCCCGCGCCATTGCACACTCCGCCATCCCGGTGGTGAGCGCAGTGGGCCACGAGGTGGATGTCACCATCAGCGACTTTGCCGCCGACTTGCGCGCCCCTACCCCGTCGGCTGCCGCCGAGCTGGTGGCGCCGGACAATCAGGCCCGCATCCAGCGCCTCGCCCACCTCAAGCAGCGACTGCTGCAGGCGATGAGCCGCCAGCAGACCGCCGCCCGCCACCATTTCATCCTGCTGCAAAAGCGGCTCGACCATCAGGATCCGAAGCGGCGGCTGGAACAACAATCCCAGCGCCTCGACGAACTCTCCACCCGTTTGCAACAGCTATTGCGCCAGCGGCTGCATCAGGGTGAGCGGCGCCTCACCAACCTTGAGCTGCGCCTGCAGGGCAAGAGCCCGGAGCGCCTCTTGGCAGCTGGCAAGCGCCGCCATCAGCTGGCCGAGGAGCGACTCTATGCCCTGATTGCCAAGCGGCAAGACCTTGCGAGCCACCGCCTCGCCATGCTCACCGCCCGCCTCGACGGGGTGAGCCCGCTCGCCACTCTGGGGCGCGGCTACTCCATCACCCGCACTGCGCGTGGTGAAGTCATCAGCCGCGCCGATCAGGTCAGCAGTGGCGACCAGCTCATCACCACCCTAGCGCAAGGGAGCCTGCAGGTACGGGTCGAGGAAGTTATTAAAGACGCCGCACAGTAGATCGGCTGCATCAAACCACCAGCCAATCTGCTATTCAGCCCGGCAATCAGCCAAAAACAAAGGCCACCACCGCAAACAGGGTGGTGGCCTTTTTTATCTCGGGCGCTGTCGCCCGCTCAGCCCTTGGCGCGGCGCGCCACCAGGGTGAACTTGTAATCATCGCTCTTGAAGAAGTTGCGACTGAACTCGAACACTGTGCCATCTTGCAAGAAGCCGCGGGAGACCTTCTCGATAATGGGTTTGGCAGGATCGATACCGAGCGCCTCCACCACCTGCGCCGAGGGGAGCACCGGAATGATCTCCTGCTCGCTGCGGTCGATCACCAGCTGCTTCACCTCTTCGATGTAGTGGTACTTGGAGCCCTGCATCACCGCATAGCTGAGATCGGGGAAGAGGGCGAGCGGCATCCAGGTCTCCTCCAGCGTTACCGCGATCTGGCGAATAAAGCGCACCCGCTTGACGTAGTAGACCAGCGCCCCTTCCAGCAGATTGAGCCGCTCGGCCAGCTCGCTGCTCGCCTTGATCACCTCGAAGGCGAGAATGTCGCTGTGGGTCTCGGCCGCCGGATCAGTCACCTTCTCATAGAGGCTGGTGAGCTGATAGATGTCGTAGTTCACCTTCTCCTGCCGCACATAGCTGCCGCTGCCCTGAATGCTCTCGATGACGTTGAGTTCGGTCAGCTGCTTGAGGGCCTGACGCACCGTCACCCGGCTCACCCCGAACTGCTCGCGCAGCTCGGCTTCGGTGGGCAAGGCATCGCCGGGGGCCAGCTCCCCTTGCGCAATCCACTGCTGGATGGTGTCGGCTATCTGGCGATACATGGGTTTTTTCGACACGAAAGGCCACCTCGTCGGCTCTGCGCCATGATAAATGGAAGAGGCGCCATTCTACCCCACTTGCCCGGCAGACAAAACGGCTCAGCCTCATTTGACCTAACAAATCCCCTTGACCAAACAATACAAAAACAATACAAATAACGAATTGTATGATACCACTCACAAAAATCAGTCGGCCGGTTTGTTAGCATCGCTGTCACTTTCACCATGACGGCTTGCTGGCAAGCCAACCTGACAGAGGATCATCATGAATCTGACCCGTCTTACCGGCCCCCATCTCATCACGCTGCAAACCCGGTTTGCCGATCGGGATGCGGCCATTTATGCCCTGGCTGATCGGCTCGATCAGGCCGGCAAGCTGCACGACAAGGCCGCCTTTCTGGCCGCGGTCATGGCCCGCGAGGCGCAGGGCCCCACCGCCCTTGGCGAAGGGCTGGCGGTGCCCCACGGCAAGTGCGATGCGGTGCGCGAAGCGGCCTTTGCCGTCGCAACCTTAAGCGAGGAGCTGGGCTGGGAGGGGATCGACGGCCCCGAGCCGGTCAACCTGATCTTCATGCTGGCGATCCCGACCGATCAGGCGGGCTCGACCCATATGCAGCTGCTCACCACCCTCACCACCGCCCTGGTGGATGACGATACCCGCGAGGCAGTGCTGGCGGCCCAGAGTGCCGAGCAGCTGATGGCGCTGCTCGATGGTGAAGGGGATAGCGGCAAGCAACCAGCAAAAGAAGACAACTTAGATATAAATCAACCCACAGTGGTCTGTGTCACCGCCTGTCCGGCGGGGATCGCCCACACCTATATGGCTGCCGAGTATCTGGAAAAGGCGGGGCGCAAGCTGGGCATTCGGGTACTGGTCGAGAAGCAGGGTGCCAACGGCATCGAGGATCGCTTGCCGCAAGAGGCGCTCGATGCTGCGGTGGCTTGCATCTTCGCCGCCGAGGTGGCCATCAAAGAGCAGGAGCGTTTTGCTGGCATCCCCCGGATCGAGACGCCGGTGGCCGAGCCCATCCGCCATGCCGAGCGGATCCTGAATGACGCGCTGGAAGCGGCCAAGGCCGGTCGCACCGCCGCGACGCCCAACACCAGCCAAAGCGACGCGCAGACCGGCAAGAAGGTGAGCCTCAAGACCGAGCTCAAGCAGGCGCTGCTGAGCGGCATCTCCTTTGCCGTACCGCTCATCGTGGCAGGCGGTACCGTGCTCGCCGTCTCTGTGCTGCTGGCCCAGATCTTCGGCCTGCAACATCTGTTTGACACCGAGAACTCCTGGCTCTGGATGTACCGAAAACTCGGCGGTGGCATGCTGGGCACCCTGATGGTGCCGGTGCTGGCTGCCTATACCGCCTATTCGCTGGCGGACAAACCGGCGCTTG
>NZ_JBFODN010000289.1:0-2039 GCF_040908345.1 Aeromonas sp. R3-1 | reverse complement strand
TAAAGAGCGACGCAACAGTGTGTTGCTGCGGGAGTGGAATTCTACTCAACCGCCTTCTCGAGTCAAGCCTTATTTTCAAAGGCTTTTCGAGGTTATCGACGAGGTTGTTTGCGTTGCCGCTTGCCCTGTCGATGGAGGCGCATTATAGGGAACAGATTCTTTCTGGCAAGCAGATAATTGCAAAAAGATGGCTTTCGTTGTCCGTTCGCTCACAAAGCCACCAATTGGCATATTAAACCGGCGAAATCAGCTCACTGCAGGCACCGCAACAGCAAAATCGTGCAGATTGTCATAGAGAGCATCGGCCAGCGCACTACCCGTTTCGGTCATCGGCTTACCGGTTCTGACCATGATTTTGTGACCAACCCCAGCATTGACGGCAGCTTTTAGATCGGAAGGCTTGTCACCCACCATATAGGAACGACTCATGTCGATCCCCAGTTCCTGTTGCGCCAACAGCAGCATGCCTGGTTCCGGTTTGCGGCAATCACAGGGGGCGCCGTGATCCGGATGATGGGGGCAGAAGTAGATGCCATCGAGATCCACATCCCGATCAGCCAGTGACCAATCCATCCATTCAGTCAGATTCATGAAGTCATCTTCACTGAAGTAGCCGCGGGCGATTCCGGACTGGTTGGTGACGACGACCAGCAGATAGCCTTTCTTTTTGAGGAGCTGCAGGGCGTCTATGACTCCGGGCAGAAAATGGAAATCATCGACCTGACTGACATAGCCAGTGTCTTCATTGATGACACCGTCACGATCCAGAAAAATGGCGGGGTTGCTCACGGAAACTACCTCTATCAATGGTTTTGTCCAGTATCTCACAGGCCATAAATAGCCCCAAAAATAAAAGAGGTGGCCGAAGCCACCCCTTTTCATGTTTGTATATAACGAATCGATTAGGCGATTACGCTAGCTACAACACCAGCACCTACGGTACGGCCACCTTCACGGATAGCGAAACGCAGGCCGTCGTCCATTGCGATCGGAGCAATCAGGGTAACAACCATTTTGATGTTGTCGCCCGGCATTACCATCTCTACGCCTTCCGGCAGTTCGATGGTACCGGTCACGTCGGTAGTACGGAAGTAGAACTGCGGACGGTAGCCTTTGAAGAACGGGGTATGACGGCCACCTTCTTCTTTGGACAGTACGTACACTTCAGATTCGAACTTGGTGTGCGGCTTGATAGAACCCGGCTTGGCCAGTACCTGACCACGCTCTACGTCTTCACGCTTAACACCACGCAGCAGCGCGCCGATGTTCTCGCCTGCACGACCTTCGTCCAGCAGCTTACGGAACATTTCAACACCGGTACAGGTGGTAGAAACGGTATCTTTGATACCAACGATTTCTACAGTCTCACCTACTTTAACGATACCGCGCTCTACACGACCGGTAACTACGGTACCACGGCCAGCGATAGAGAATACGTCTTCGATAGGCATCAGGAACGGTTGGTCAATCGCGCGCTCCGGCTCCGGGATGTAGGTATCCAGGTGGCCAGCCAGCTCGATGATCTTCTCTTCCCACTGAGCGTCGCCTTCCAGCGCTTTCAGCGCGGAACCACGAACTACCGGCAGGTCATCACCCGGGAAGTCGTACTCGGTCAGCAGTTCACGAACTTCCATCTCAACCAGTTCGAGCAGCTCTTCGTCATCAACCATGTCACACTTGTTCATGAACACGATCATGTACGGGATACCAACCTGACGACCCAGCAGGATGTGCTCACGAGTCTGCGGCATCGGGCCGTCAGTCGCTGCTACTACCAGGATCGCGCCGTCCATCTGGGCAGCACCGGTGATCATGTTTTTAACGTAGTCGGCGTGACCCGGGCAATCTACGTGGGCGTAGTGACGGGTAGCGGTGTCGTATTCTACGTGGGAGGTGTTGATGGTGATACCACGCTCACGCTCTTCCGGTGCCTTGTCGATCTGGTCGAAGGCGAAAGCTTTACCACCGAAGTGCTTGGCCAGCACGTTGGTGATAGCTGCAGTCAGGGTGGTTTTACCGTGGTCAACGTGGCCGATGGT
>NZ_JBFODN010000288.1:0-6920 GCF_040908345.1 Aeromonas sp. R3-1 | reverse complement strand
TAAAGGCGCAGCAACAAGCTGAATAAAAAACGGGGCAGCCAGTGGCTGCCCCGTTTTCATAACCGGTCAGCCGGTATAGACGTTCTCTTCCGGATAACGGATGCGGGTCTCGACCGGGCGGGCCAGCATAAAGGCCAGGGTCAGGGGGCCGAGACGGCCGCAGATCATCACCAGCACCAGGATCAGCTTGCCCGGCTCGCTCAGGGAGGCGGTGATGCCGGTGGAGAGGCCGACGGTGGCAAATGCCGAGATGGTCTCGAACATGATTTTGTCGAACGGCAGATCCTCGGTCACCATCAGCAGGAACATCGCCAGCATCAGCACCATGGTGCTGACGATGATGATGGCCAGCGAGCGGGTCACGATCTGGGGCGACAGGGTGCGGCCAAAAGCGGTGACATGGGGCCGTTTGGTCAGAAATGCCTTGGTCGCCAGCAGCACGACCGCGAAGGTGGTGACTTTGATACCACCACCGGTTGAGGTGGCACCGGCACCGATAAACATCAACATCATCAGGAACAGCAACGCTGCCGGGGTCATCAGCCCGATATCTATGGTATTGAAACCGGCGGTACGGGCGCTGGCAGACTGGAAGAAGGCAGCCAGCAGCTGGCCACCGATACCGGCCTTGCCGAGGGTGCCCGGGTTGTTGTGTTCCAGTAGCCAGAACATCAGGGTACCGGCCAGCAGCAGCGCCGGGGTCATCAGCAGCATCAGCTTGCTGTGCAGCTTGAGCTTGCGCCAGCGGCGGTTGCGCACCAGATCGACGATGACGGTAAAGCCGATCCCTCCCAGGATCAGCAGACCGGCGATGGTCAGGCTGATGATGGGGTCGTCCCTATAGTCGATGAGATTGTTGGCAAAGAGCGAAAATCCGGCGTTGTTGAAGGCCGAGACCGCGTGGAAGAAGCTGACATAGAGGCCGTGCACCCACCCCATCTCGGGCACCCAGCGGATCGCCATGATGCCGGTACCGATCAGTTGGGCGATAAAGGCGAACAGCACGATCCGTTTGACCAGCTGAATGATGTTGACCGAGCCTTCCTGTCCCAGCGCCTCCTTGGCCAGAACCTGCTGGCGCAGACCGACCCGTTTGCTGAAGATGGCGATCAGCAGCAGGGTCATGGTCATCTGGCCCAGACCGCCGATCTCCATCAGCATCAGCAGGAAAATCTGCCCCTGCAGGGTAAAGGCGGTGCCGGTATCCACCACGCCAAGACCTGTCACGCTGATGGCCGAGGTGGCGGTAAACAGGGCGTTGACGAAGGTAACCTCGCCATTGTGGCTGGAGGGTTGCACCAGAAAGATGGTGCCAATCAGCAGAATGATCAGAAAGCTGCCGAGGATCAGCCGGGCTTCGCTCCAGCGAGAGTCCTGCTCCCGATGGAGGGCGAAGGCGTAGCTGCTGCGCCAGTTGATCATAGGGTTTCGAGCCAGTGGTCGATAGCGTGCTTGTTGCCCGCCAGGATCAGGATGTCGCCCAGTTGCAGCTCCATCTTGCCGGTCAGCACGTTGTGCAGCACATCACCACGCTTGATGGCGAGCAGCTGGAAATCGCTCTGTTGCAGCAGGTGGAAGTCGCCCAGTTCCCGGCCGTTCTGTTGCAGGCCGATCACGAACTCGGTCAGCACCATGTCGTGGCCCAGCTCCAGATAGTCGAACAGCCGGTTGTCCAGCATGCTCTGGGCGACCCGGCGGCCCATGTCCCACTCCGGGTTGATCACCTTGTCGGCGCCCACTTTCTGCAGGATCTTGGCGTGGAACTTGTCGCGCGCCTTGACCCACACCTTCTTCACGCCCGCCTCTTTCAAGACGAGGGTGGTGAGGATGCTGGTCTCCAGGTTGTCACCGATGGCAACGAAGACGATATCGAAATTGGCCAGTCCCAGCTCGGCCACGGTGGCCTCGTCGGTAGCATCCGCCACGATAACGTGATTGCAGAGGGCGGCGATTTGCCGGGTCTTGCTCTCGTCGATATCGATGGCCAGTACTTCGGCATCTTGCCGTTGCAGCTCTTCGCACAGCGCGCTGCCAAACAGGCCCAGGCCGATGACGGCAAACTGGTTGTTCATGAGTTGTTCCTCAGCAGTTGAAGTCGCCTACTCTAAACCACTGCTATTCCCCCGAAAAGGGCTCGGGTTTTTCGTCATGGGGCAACTTGAGGTAGACTGCGCCCTTGCACCAAGCCGGGATAGACCGATGAAACTGAATGCCAACGCCTCCTTGTTGAAGCTCAACACCCTTGCCCTCGATGCGTATTGCCTCTGGCTGGCCGAGGTGGAGCAGATTGCCGATCTGGCGACCCTGCGTGCCGATCCGCAGTTCAACCAGCTGCCGCGCCTCAATCTGGGCGGCGGCAGCAACATGCTTTTCACCACCGATTTTCTCGGTCTGGTGGTGCTCAACCGGCTCAAGGGGATTACCGCTGAAGATGGTGGCGATCACTGGTTGCTCCATGTGGCGGCCGGTGAAGATTGGCATCAGCTGGTGCGCCATACCTTGCAACAGGGCTGGTTCGGGCTGGAGAATCTGGCGCTCATTCCCGGCACGGTCGGTGCGGCGCCGGTGCAGAACATCGGTGCCTATGGCGTTGAGCTGGCCGACTTCTGCGCCTATGTCGAGGCGTTCAACTGGCAGAGTGGCGAGATTGAACGGATCGCGGCGGCAGAGTGCCGCTTCGGGTATCGTGACAGCATCTTCAAACACGAGTATCAGGATTCCCACCTGATCACCGCCGTCGGGCTCAAACTGCCCAAGGCGTGGCGGCCGGTGCTCGGCTATGGCCCGCTGGCGGCGCTCGGTGATGAGCCTCCGGCGCAGGCCATCTTCGATACCGTCTGTGCCACCCGCATGGCCAAGCTGCCGGATCCTGCGGTGCTCGGCAATGCGGGCAGCTTCTTCAAGAATCCGGTGGTACCTGCCGCGCATGCGGAGAATCT
This sequence comes from Aeromonas sp. R3-1, assembly GCF_040908345.1. Taxonomy (NCBI): domain Bacteria; kingdom Pseudomonadati; phylum Pseudomonadota; class Gammaproteobacteria; order Aeromonadales; family Aeromonadaceae; genus Aeromonas; species Aeromonas sp. R3-1. The sequence goes on along the minus strand of NZ_JBFODN010000288.1, from coordinate 3,981 downwards.
CAAGGCGCGCTACCCGCAGATGCCTTGCTATCCGGCCGGAGAAGGGCAGGCCAAGCTGGCGGCGGGCTGGCTCATCGATCAGTGTGGTCTGAAAGGTTTCGCCATTGGCCGCGCCGCCGTCCATCAGGAGCAGGCGCTGGTGCTGGTCAATCTGGGGGGCGCCAGTGCCATGGAGCTGATCGCGCTGGCGGCTCATGTCCGCGACAGCGTGGAGCAGACGTTTGGCGTGGTGCTGGAGCATGAGGTGCGCTTTATGGGCGCGCACGGTGAAACCTGGCTCGACGAGGTGCTCTCATGACGTTGACTCCCATCAGACAGACCCTGATCACTCTGCTTAGCGACGGCCAGTTTCACTCCGGCGAACAGCTGGGTGAACAGCTCGGCATCAGCCGGGCTGCGGTAAGCAAACACATGGCGGCGCTCAAGGAGCTGGGGCTGGATCTCTTTAGCCTGACCGGCAAGGGCTACCGGTTGGCGGTGCCGATGGCGCTCTATGATCAGGCCACCTTGCAGGTACTGGCCCCGATGGCGCCGGTGCACTGTTTTCCGGTCATAGGCTCGACCAACCAACACCTGCTGGATCGGGTCAATGAGCTGCGCTCTGGCGAGAGCTGTCTGGCCGAGTGTCAGACAGCCGGGCGCGGTCGTCGTGGCAAACCCTGGATTTCGCCGTTTGGTTGCCAGCTGATCCTCAGCATGTACTGGCGACTCGAACAAGGCATGGCGGCGGCCATGGGGCTGAGTCTGGCGGTCGGCGTGGCAGTGGTTGAGGCGCTGGAGTCCCTTGGCTATCAAGGCGTCGAGCTCAAGTGGCCGAACGACCTCTACTATCAGGGCCGCAAGTTGGCGGGAATACTGGTGGAGATGAGCGGTAGCGCCGGGGCCAGTTGTCATCTGGTGATCGGCATCGGTCTCAATCTGGCGATGCCTGCCCGCGAAGGTGAGAAGATTGATCAGGCCTGGGCCGAGCTGCGTCACATCAATCCGGAACTGGTGGATCGCAATCAACTGGCGGCCCGGATGATCGTCCATCTGCAGCGGGCGCTGCACACCTTTGAGCAGCAGGGGCTGGCAAGCTTTGTCGATGACTGGAACCGGCTCGATCACTTTGCCGGTCGCCCGGTGCGCCTGCTGATGGGGGATCAGGAGATCCGCGGCATCGCCCGTGGTATCGACGATCGCGGCGCCCTGCGGCTGGAGACAGGCGAAGGGATCAAATTCTATCTGGGCGGCGAGCTCTCCCTGCGCCGGGGCGACTGAGGGTCAGCAAGGCCGCTCATGATGCCAAACAGAAGAGGGGGCCTGCGGGCCCCCTCTTCGTTATCCGGCAATGGCTGTCATCATTTGCGCAGTTTGATCTGCTCGATGGCGTGCTCATGGCCCTTGGTCATGATCAGGTTGGCTCGCTCACGCGTTGGTAGGATATTTTCTTGCAAATTCAGGTAGTTGATATCTTGCCAGATGTTGCTCGCGATCTGGGTCGCCTCACTCTCCGCCAGTTTGGCGTAGTTATGGAAGTAGGAGTCGGGATCCGAGAAGGCGCCGCTGCGGAATTTCAGGAAGCGTTCGATATACCAGGTGCGCAGCAGTTCGGCATCGGCATCCACATAGATGGAGAAGTCGACGAAGTCCGACACGAAGACCCGATGGGGCTCCTGAGGGTAATCCATGCCGCTTTGCAGCACATTGAGCCCTTCCAGGATCAGGATGTCCGGCTGCTCCACCACCTTCTTCTCATCGGGAATGATGTCGTAGATAAGGTGGGAGTAAACCGGCGCTTCGACCTTCTCGTGACCAGCGCGGATGTTGGCGACAAACTCCACCAGATGGCGGATGTCGTAGGATTCCGGGAACCCCTTGCGGCGCATCAGGCCGCGCTCTTCCAGTACCTTGTTGGGATAGAGGAAGCCGTCGGTGGTGACCAGTTCTACCCGCGGGTGTTCCGGCCAGCGCTCCAGCAGGGCCTGCAGAATACGGGCCGTGGTGCTTTTTCCCCCCGCCACACTGCCGGCAATGCTGATGATATAGGTGCCCTTGCCGCGGGACTGGCCGAGGAACTGCTCCAGCACCCGGCTGCGACGCTGTTTGGCTTTGACATAGAGATTGAGCAGGCGGGAGAGAGGCAGATAGATCTCTTCCACTTCCCGCAATGACACCTTCTCGTTGATCCCGCGCAGGGTCTGCAGATCGTGTTCGGTCAGGGTCAGGGGGACCGAATCGCGCAATAACGCCCATTGTTCGCGGGTGAATTGCAGATAGGGGTTATGCTCTGTCGTCATGGTGTCATCACTGTTTCTTGGGCACGGCGACCATACACCAAGGGGGGGGGAGCGACAAGGGACGCAGCAGGATTGGCTTGTTTGCCCCCGCTTTTTTGCAAACTTCCCAGCAATAAAGCATATTTTGCCGGGTTCAATGGTTGCATCCCCCAAAACCTTACAATAAAATGCGCGACGCTTGACTGTCTGTCGTCTATTTGCCGTGCAAAAGCGATAAACACAACGGGTGCAAGCAGAATTACCGTTGTGACAATCTGGCGTCTGGAGGGGTTCCCGAGCGGCCAAAGGGATCAGACTGTAAATCTGACGGCTCTGCCTTCGAAGGTTCGAATCCTTCTCCCTCCACCATATTTCTCTGCGGTTTGAGTTCTTTGGGTTAGAGAAATGCGGGCATCGTATAATGGCTATTACCTCAGCCTTCCAAGCTGATGATGCGGGTTCGATTCCCGCTGCCCGCTCCAAGATGCTGATATGGCTCAGGCGTTAGCAGAGCCGCACCCTAGGGTGAGTTCGGCAAGCGAACCAGCCATCAGTACCTCTCTCTTTCCCACCAGATTCAAATCCATCATATAAACTGTTCTGTGGTTAGCTTGCCACCGCGTACTCAGCGTTAGTTTAGAGGGACGATCATGTCTAAAGAAAAATTTGAGCGTAATAAACCGCACGTTAACGTGGGTACCATCGGCCACGTTGACCACGGTAAAACCACCCTGACTGCAGCTATCACCAACGTGCTGGCCAAGCACTTCGGTGGTAAAGCTTTCGCCTTCGACCAGATCGACAAGGCACCGGAAGAGCGTGAGCGTGGTATCACCATCAACACCTCCCACGTAGAATACGACACCGCTACCCGTCACTACGCCCACGTAGATTGCCCGGGTCACGCCGACTACGTTAAAAACATGATCACCGGTGCTGCCCAGATGGACGGCGCGATCCTGGTAGTAGCAGCGACTGACGGCCCGATGCCGCAGACTCGTGAGCACATCCTGCTGGGTCGTCAGGTTGGTATCCCGTACATGATCGTGTTCATGAACAAGTGTGACATGGTTGATGACGAAGAGCTGCTCGAACTGGTTGAGATGGAAGTTCGTGAACTGCTGACCGAGTACGACTTCCCGGGTGATGACCTGCCGGTAGTTCGTGGTTCCGCGCTGAAAGCGCTGGAAGGCGACGCTCAGTGGGAAGAGAAGATCATCGAGCTGGCTGGCCACCTGGATACCTACATCCCGGAGCCGGAGCGCGCGATTGACCAACCGTTCCTGATGCCTATCGAAGACGTATTCTCTATCGCTGGCCGTGGTACCGTAGTTACCGGTCGTGTAGAGCGCGGTATCGTTAAAGTAGGTGAGACTGTAGAAATCGTTGGTATCAAAGATACCGTTTCTACCACCTGTACCGGTGTTGAAATGTTCCGTAAGCTGCTGGACGAAGGTCGTGCAGGCGAGAACATCGGCGCGCTGCTGCGTGGTGTTAAGCGTGAAGACGTAGAGCGTGGTCAGGTACTGGCCAAGCCGGGTTCTATCAAGCCGCACACCAAGTTCGAATCTGAAGTGTACGTACTGTCCAAAGAAGAAGGTGGCCGTCATACCCCGTTCTTCAAAGGCTACCGTCCGCAGTTCTACTTCCGTACTACCGACGTGACCGGTACCATCGAACTGCCGGAAGGCGTAGAGATGGTAATGCCGGGCGACAACATCAA
>NZ_JBFODN010000287.1:0-14577 GCF_040908345.1 Aeromonas sp. R3-1 | reverse complement strand
GAGGCCGGGAGGGAAACCGCACTGTGTGGGGGCTGTCATGGTCTTGACGGCCCGGCTCGATTATCATGGGGCCCTTGGCGCTTTGAGCCTGGGCCCTGTTTTTATTGGTAAAGCAGGGGACCGAGCCTTAATAAGGGACCCCTATGATCTCTCATCGAAAACTCGAAACCGTACTGAACCATCTGCTCGAACCGCACGCCATCAAGGATTACTGCCCCAACGGCTTGCAAGTGGAGGGGCGCGAGCGCATTCGCAAGGTGGTGACCGGTGTCACCGCCAGTCAGGCGCTCATCGACGCGGCGGTGGCTGCCGAAGCCGATGCCATTCTGGTCCATCACGGCTACTTCTGGAGCGGTGAACCGGCCCAGATCACCGGCATGAAGCAGCGTCGGCTCAAGACCCTGCTGACCCACGATATCAACCTGTTTGCCTACCATTTGCCGCTGGATGTCCATCCCGAGGTGGGTAACAACGCCCAGCTAGCCAAGCTGCTCGACATCAAGGTACGCCGCGGTCTGGAGCCGTGGAACAGCAAGAGCGTCGCCATGGTGGGCAAGCTGGAAGAGCCGATGAGCGGCGCCGACTTTGCCAAATTGATTGCCGAGCGCCTTGGCCGTGAACCACTCTATTGTGGCGATACAGGCCCCGAGCTTATCCGTTCCGTGGCCTGGTGCACCGGTGGCGGTCAGAGCTACATCAATCTGGCGGCGGAGCAGGGCATCGATGCCTTTATCTCCGGCGAAGCCTCAGAGCAGACCATTCACACCGCCCGCGAGATGGGGATGCACTTCTACGCCGCTGGCCATCACGCCACCGAGCGTTACGGCGTCAAGGCGCTGGGGGAGTGGCTGGCGACTGTGCATGGGCTGGATGTGACCTTTATCGATATCGACAATCCGGTCTAAACCTGTCCACGATCTGGCTACGAAACCGTGATCAAGGCTCATGTGCTGCTCGCTTATGTATACAGCAAAGAGTGCTCACGTATGTCCATACGCTCCGGTTCCTGGGCAGCTTGTAACCTTGTTGACGGTTTCTCGCTGCAGGTCGTGAACAGGTTTAAGCCTGTGCCTGTGGTGGGAAAATTCAGGAAATAAAAAGGAGGCCATCAGCCTCCTTTTTCACATTTCGACAAGACGTCTGCTTACTCGCAGGCGTAACCCGCGGGGCCCAGCAGGGCGCCATCCAGTTGCACGGCGCCATCTATCATCTGCAGCCTGCCTTCGCAGAACCAGCGCACCACCAGCGGGTAGATGCTGTGCTCCTGCGCCTGCACCCGTGCTGCTACCTCGTCCGCAGTGTCCCCTTCAAAGATGGGTACGCGGGCCTGCAGGATCACCGGGCCCCCGTCCAGCTCTTCGGTGACGAAGTGGACGCTGGCGCCATGCTCGCGTTCCCCATCGTCGATAGCGCGCTGGTGGGTGTGCAGTCCCTGATACTTGGGCAGCAGGGAGGGGTGGATATTGATCATCCGCCCGGCGAAATGGCGCACCAGATCGCCGCTCAATATCCGCATAAACCCGGCCAGTACCACCAGATCCGGCTGATAATCTGCCATCAGCGCCAGCAGGGCGGCGTCGTACTCCTCCCGGCTGGCAAACTGCTGCTGGGCCAGAATGGAGGTCGCCACTCCTGCTTCTTTGGCGCGAACCAGACCATAGGCATCGGCCTTGTTGCTGATAACGCCGACCACTTCACCGGCAATCTTGTCGCTGGCGCAGTGGTCGAGGATCGCCTGCAGGTTGCTGCCGCTGCCGGAGATTAGGACAAGGATCCGCATCATTTGATGACGACCTGCTCCTCACCGTCTGCTGCCTTGGCGATATGACCGATGTGCCATGCGTTCTCGCCTTCTGCCTTGAGCAGGGTCAGCGCCTTCTCCAGCTGGTTGGCGGGCAGGGCGATGATCATGCCGACGCCGCAGTTGAAGGTGCGATACATCTCGTGACGGGTGACGTTGCCAGCCTGCTGCAGCCAGCTGAACACCGCCGGCCACTGCCAGCTCTGCTCGTCGATCACCGCTTGAGTATTGGCAGGCAATACGCGGGGGATGTTCTCCCAGAAGCCACCGCCGGTGATGTGGGAGAGGGCGTGGATCTCGCACTCCTTGATGAGCTTGAGCACAGGTTTCACATAGATGCGGGTCGGCTCCAGCAGGGCGTTGGCCAGGGTGGTGTCACCCAGCGGCTGATGCACGTCGGCTTTGGAGACTTCCAGAATTTTACGGATCAGGGAGAAGCCGTTGGAGTGAGGGCCGCTGGCAGCCAGCGCGATCAGAGCATCCCCTTCACCGACCTTGCTGCCGTCGATGATTTCGCTCTTCTCCACCACACCGACGCAGAAACCGGCGATGTCGTAGTCTTCCCCTTCATACATACCCGGCATCTCGGCGGTCTCGCCGCCCACCAGGGCACAGCCGGATTGCTCGCAACCTGCACCGATCCCGGTGACTACCGCGGCTGCGGTGTCCACGTCCAGCTTGCCGGTTGCATAGTAGTCGAGGAAGAACAGCGGCTCGGCGCCCTGTACGATCAGGTCATTGACGCACATGGCCACCAGATCGATGCCCACGGTGTCGTGCTTCTTCAGGTCGATGGCCAGCCGCAGCTTGGTGCCCACACCATCGGTACCGGAGACCAGTACCGGCTCCTTGTAGCCCGCAGGGATTTGACACAAGGCCCCAAAGCCGCCAAGACCACCAAGGACTTCAGGACGACGAGTGCGCTTTGACACGCCCTTGATACGTTCAACCAGTGCATTGCCGGCATCGATATCTACGCCAGCATCCTTGTAGCTCAGTGAGGTTTTGTCAGTCACGAGTATTCCCCGTCATGTAAAGAAGTGGAGGGTAAAATTCGGGGCGTATTCTAACAGTGGCGGTGAAAAACCAGAAAGGAAATCGTTTGCGCGTTTTTGCGCGGAAATGCTCTACAAGCGGTGGCTTTTGTTGTATGATTCCGCGATTTTTTTGCGGCAGGTTAGAGGAGATAATAATGAAAGTCGTTGAAGTCAAACACCCCCTGGTCAAACACAAGATCGGTCTGATGCGTGAAGGCGATATCAGCACCAAGCGTTTCCGTGAACTGGCCAAAGAAGTGGGCAGTTTGTTGACCTATGAAGCGACCTCTGACTTCGAAACCGAGAAGGTTATCATCGATGGCTGGAATGGGCCAGTAGAAGTTGACCAGATCAAAGGCAAGAAGGTAACCGTCGTACCCATCCTGCGTGCCGGCCTTGGCATGATGGATGGCGTGCTGGAGCACATGCCGAGCGCCCGCGTCAGCGTGGTCGGTATCTACCGTGATGAAGAGACCCTGCAACCGGTTCCCTATTTCGAAAAGATCGTCAGCAACATCGAAGAGCGTCTGGCGCTGGTCATCGATCCGATGCTGGCCACCGGTGGTTCCATGATCGCCACTATCGATCTGCTGAAGAAGAAAGGCTGCCAATCCATCAAGGTGCTGGTACTGGTTGCCGCGCCGGAAGGGATCAAGGCGCTGGAAGCCGCTCACCCTGACGTAGAGCTCTATTGCGCTTCTGTCGACCAGGGGCTGAACGAGAAAGGCTACATCGTGCCGGGTCTGGGCGATGCAGGCGACAAGATCTTCGGTACCAAATAAGTTAATGCCTTGACCCGCCTCCCATGTGGAAGGGGTGATCGGAGCCGGCGCATCGCCGGCTCTGCTGTTTGTGGCCGCTTGTGCCAGCCTTGCCGCAGGATGCGCCTTGCCGCTACCATAAGCACACTCTCCCATTTCGAGACTCTGTTCATGTTCAAACGTGTTGTGACCGCCCTCTGCTGCGGCTTGTCATTCATGGCCTCGGCCGCTCAGGTGACCGACCTCTATCAGGGCAAGGCCCCGACCAGTGGTGACATGGTGGCCGCTCAGGGGCAGGCACTGGGTCAGGTGCTGATCAAGGTGACCGGCAAGCGTGACATCCTCACCCAGCCGGTGGTGGTCAAGGCGCTGGCGGCCCCGGGCGACTATGTCAAAAGCTATGGTTATCAGGATCAGGACTCCGTCAAGTATCTGAAAGCCGAGTTCAAGAGTGACAAGGTCAACAGCCTGGTTTCCGAGAGCCAGTTTGCCCTGCTTGGCCCGGCTCGTCCCCAAATGGCCATCTGGCTGGTGGTGGATCAGGGTGAGCGTCGCTTGCTGGCGGATCAATCCAGCGATGGTTGGGCGCAAGCCTTGCGCGAGCAGGCCCAGATGCTGGGGCTGCCCATCAGCATTCCGCTGATGGATCTCGATGACAACATGGAGGTCAGTGCCACCGACGTCTGGGGACGCTTTGCCGACCCGATTTTGCAGGCAAGCCAGCGCTATGGCGCCGAGATGGTGGTGCTGGGCAAGCTGACACCGGAAGGTGACAAGTGGAGCATCGATTGGGGACTCTACGGCCCCAAAGCGGCCGGTGAAGTGACCGAGCTGACCCGTGGCAATAGCACCGGCACTCAGGCCGAAGTGGCGCAAGGGTTTGCTGATAACCTGGCGGCCTGGCTGGTGAAAAACTACGGTGCCCGCATTTCTGGTCCGGCAACCAGCCAGACCCTGGTGGTGGATGGTCTCTCCGAAGTCGACAGCATGATCGCCGTGCAGAAGATGCTGCAGGGGATGGCCAACGTCAGCAAGGTGGCGATCAGCAAGCTGGAGGGGGACCAGGTCACCTTCCACTTTACCCTGCAAGGGGATCAAGCCGAACTGGTGCGGGCACTGCAGCTCGAGAGTCGTTTGCGCAAGGTTGACGATAATGGCAGCGGTTTGCGTTACCAATGGTCGCAGCCCTGATTTTATAAGGCTTTTGTAGACCGCCCGGCTTGTCCGNGGGCGGTTCTCTATCTGCCTTTGCGATGATACACTTAGCCACAAATGTCACAGTCAAAGCCCAACGAGTGAAGCAACCGGCCCAACTGTCTTTAGCCGTACAACTACCGGATGATGAAACCTTCGTCAGTTTTTATCCCGGCAACAATGCTCATCTGATCACCGCCCTCAAAAACGCGGCCATCGGTCAGGGATCGCCTTTCCTCTATTTCTGGGGGGCCAAAGGATCCGGACGCTCTCATCTGCTCCACGCCACCTGTGCCGAGGTCAACGCCCGCGATGCGGCGGCGGCCTATCTCTCCCTCGATCAGTTTGAACAGCTTGATCCCAGCATGCTCGATGCCCTCGAAAGCCTGCCGCTGGTCTGTCTCGACAGCCTTGAGGCGATCGCCGGCAATGCCGTGTGGGAGCGGGCGCTGTTCGATTTCTACAATCGCTGGCAGGAGAAGGGCGAGGGGACGCTGGTGGTCACCGGCTGCAGCGCACCGCGCAAACTGGGGCTGCAGTTGCCGGATCTCGCTTCGCGCCTCGACTGGGGGGTGAGTTTCCATCTCGAAGAGCTGGATGATGAAGGCAAGCTCAGTGCCCTGCAGCTGCGTGCCGAGCTGCGGGGCTTCAAATTGCCCATCGATGTGGGCCGCTTCCTGCTCAACCGACTCTCCCGCGATATGCGAACCCTGCTTACCACTCTCAATCAGCTCGATAACGCCTCATTTCGCGCCAAGCGCAAGCTGACCATTCCCTTTGTCAAAGAGATCCTCGAGCTCTGAGAACCTGACCACGTTCTTACTGCGAGGCCGTGAGCAAGGCTCATGTGCTGCTCTTCACCTTGCTGACGACCTCTCGTCACAGACCGTGAAGAGGTTCTATAGCTTTGTTCCTTCTCCCTTCGGGAGAAGGGCCTTTCAAAAAGAAACCCCGGCTTCAGGCCGGGGTTTTGCTATTTCAAGGCAGCTCTCTTATTAGTGGAACTGATCTTCTTCGGTGGAGCCGGTCAGTGCGGTCACCGAGGATTGGCCACCCTGAATGACGGTGGTCACCTTGTCGAAGTAACCGGTACCAACCTCCTGCTGGTGTGCCACGAAGGTGTAGCCACGGCTGGCGGCGGCAAATTCCGGCTCCTGCACCATCTCGACGTAGTGCTTCATCCCTTCGCCACGGGCGTACTGGTAGGCCAGCTCGTACATGTGGAACCACATGTTGTGGATACCCGCGAGGGTGATGAACTGGTACTTGTAGCCCATGTCGGAGAGCGCCTGCTGGAAGCGGGCGATGGTGGCATCGTCCAGATTTTTCTTCCAGTTGAAGCTCGGGGAGCAGTTGTAGGCCAGGATGCGATCCGGGAACTTAGCCTTGATTGCTTCGGCAAATTTACGCGCTTCGTCCAGATCCGGCTTGGCGGTTTCACACCACACCATGTCAGCGTAGGGGGCGTAAGCCAGACCGCGAGCGATGGCCTGATCGATACCGGCACGCACCTTGTAGAACCCTTCGGCAGTGCGCTCGCCAGTCAGGAAGTCTGCATCGTACGGGTCGGCGTCGGTGGTCAGCAGGTCAGCGGCGTTGGCGTCGGTACGGGCGATCACCAGGGTGGTGGTGCCGCACACATCGGCTGCCAGACGGGCGGCAACCAGCTTCTGCACCGCTTCCTGAGTCGGTACCAGCACCTTGCCGCCCATATGACCGCACTTCTTGACGGAAGCGAGCTGATCCTCGAAGTGCACGCCGGCGGCGCCCGCTTCAATCATCCCCTTCATCAGTTCGAAGGCGTTCAGCACGCCGCCGAAACCGGCTTCCGCATCCGCCACGATGGGCAGGAAGTAGTCGATAAAGCCCTCATCCTGCGGTCCTACCTTGTTGGCCCACTGGATCTGGTCGGCACGGGCAAAGGAGTTGTTGATGCGCTCCACCACGGACGGTACGGAGTTGGCCGGGTAGAGGGACTGATCCGGATACATGGTGGAGGACAAGTTGTTGTCCGCCGCCACCTGCCAGCCGGAGAGGTAGATCGCCTCGATCCCCGCCTTGGCCTGCTGCACCGCCTGACCGCCGGTCAGGGCGCCGAGGCAGTTGACGTAGCCTTTCTTGGCGTCGCCGTGGATCAGACCCCACAGCTTGTCGGCTCCACGCTGGGCCAGGGTGTGCACTGGCTGCAAGCTGCCGCGCAGGTTTACCACATCTTCGGCGCTGTAGCCGCGCTTGATCCCTTTCCAGCGGGGGTTTTCCGCCCAGTCTTTCTCGATAGCCTGGATCTGTTGCTCACGGGTCAGTGCCATATCAGTTCCCTCTTTCATTGATTTCACGTTTCCATTGACTTGTTATTGGCGAGCCCCGCTGGGGGCCCGTGATTCAGAGCCGCTCGTAACCGGGCAGCGTCAGAAAATCGATCAGGGTGTCGGCGCAGGTGATCTCTTCCATCAGCTCGCTTGCCTCGGCAAAGCGTCCTGCCTGCCAGCGTGCGGCGCCCACCTCGGCTTTGACTACCTCCAGCTCCTCGGCCAGCATCTGGCGGAACAGCTCCTTTTTCACCACCTTGCCATTCGACAGACTCTTGCCGTGGCGGATCCACTGCCAGATGGAGGTGCGGGAGATCTCGGCGGTGGCGGCATCTTCCATCAGACCGTAGATGGGGACGCAGCCGTTGCCGTTGATCCAAGCCTCCAGATATTGCAGGGCAACCCGGATATTGGTGCGCATCCCTGCCTCGGTGCGCTCGCCCTCACAGGGTGCCAGCAGGTCGGCGGCGGTGATGGGGGCATCCTGCTCGCGCAGCACGCCGATCTGGTTCTTGGCGCCAGCCGCAATGGTGGCGTTGAACACCGCCATGGCGGTGTCGGCAAGGCCAGGGTGGGCGACCCAGGTACCGTCGTGGCCGTTGTTGGCTTCGCGCTCCTTGTCGGCCTTGACCTTGGCGAAGACCTGCTTGTTGACGGCCGCGTCTTTGGCCGGAATAAAGGCGGCCATGCCACCCATCGCCAGCGCACCGCGCTTGTGACAGGTCTTGATCAGCAGCCGCGAGTAGGCGGAGAGGAACGGCTTGTCCATGGTCACCACCTGACGATCAGGCAGTACCCGATCCGGATGGTTCTTCAAGGTTTTGATATAGCTGAAGATGTAGTCCCAGCGGCCGCAGTTCAGCGCAACGATGTGATCTTTCATCTGATAGAGCAGCTCATCCATCTCGAACACGGCCGGCAGGGTTTCAATCAGCACGGTGGCCTTGATGGTGCCGCGGGGCAGGCCGAACTTGTCCTCGGTCCAGGCGAACACCTCGCTCCACCAGCGCCCTTCCAGATGGCTCTGCAGCTTGGGGACGTAGAAGTAGGGGCCCGAGCCTTTGGCCAGCAGCGCCTGATAGTTGTGCAGGAAGTAGAGGGCAAAATCGAACAGGCCACCGGGGATGGGCTCGCCATCGAAGGTGACATGTTTTTCCGGCAGGTGGAGACCGCGTACCCGGCAGATGAGGACGGCCGGATTGGGGGTCAGGGTATAAGCCTTTCCTTCCGGGCTGGTGTAAGAGATGGTGCCGTTGACCGCATCGCGCAGGTTGATTTGGCCCTCGATCACCTTATTCCAGGCGGGAGCCAGTGAGTCCTCGAAGTCCGCCATGAACACCTTGACGTTGGCGTTGAGGGCGTTGATCACCATCTTGCGCTCGACCGGGCCGGTGATCTCCACACGGCGGTCTTGCAGGTCGGCAGGAATGCCGCGAATGGTCCAGTCACCTTCACGGATGTGGGCGGTTTCAGGCAGGAAGTCCGGCAGCTCGCCTCCATCGATACGGGCCTGGCGTGCCACACGTTGTTTCAGCAATTCCCCTCTTTGGGGAGCAAAACGTTCCACCAGTTCGGAGACCAGTGCCACCGCGTCCGGCGTCAGAATTTGCGCGTATTCGGGCAGCATTTCGCCCTGGATGCGAAGGCGGGCGCTGCAGTGGGTCTGAGCCGGTGCCGACATAAGGTTCACTCCTTTGAGAATTACATTTTGAACTTACTAACTACGACTAAAGTCGAATCCCTGTTCCTGAAACGTTCCCGCAACAACGGGATAACACGATTGATAAGGTGCGAAATATTGTTGATTACGTCAACAGTTTTTTTTAAACGCCTGTTTTTTCGATATGGTTAAGTTGATGTTTTTTATTGCTTTATTTGGTTGGTATAAAAACTCTACGCAGATGGTTATGCTCCTGCTTTTTCCCATCGGACAACGGCTAATTTGGGTCGTTACCCTGCGCCTCGTTCTGTAACTTATTACGTAATAAAATTACAAATGCAAAAACAAATCCCGACCTAACTCCAGGCTTTGCCAAAACAGCCGTATCAAGTGCGTTTGAATGTGGCAATGAATGTTTTGCTATTGCTAGACCTAGTTAGTGAACGTGCGTTTTAAACTTGGCGTGGTGATGCAGGCTCTGTTGGCACCAGCGGTTGCAACGATGGAAAGTGAAGCGCAATAACGTAGGTTTGTATCAATTGTCGGGGGGGATGCTGGGGAGGGAAGAGGGAGACGCATCAGTCAATAATACTGCCATCCTTGATAGAATTAGCAGTTTGTCGTTTTTTGCAGATTTCTCGCCAAGGGTGTGAAACTGAGTGTGTTGAACAGGCGATGCCCCAGTGATTGAGCGGCCATCTGGCCGGGCTCAATAGTCATCATCCGGTTCGGCCAGATCGATCACATCCAGCTGGATGACCTGTTCATTTTCGCTTTCGGTGTGGCAAGGGGTGTCGTGAGGAACGGAATAAAGCGTAATGGCGGGTGCGAAATCGGTGTTCTGGTTCATGCCTGGTCCTGTGTTGCACGCAAGCCGGACAGTGATCCCTTCACTCGTGTTTCCACCTCCCTGTGTTGTCTACCGGCGGAAAGTTGCGCATCTTAATGAGTTCGGCAAAAAGATTCAAGTGGTTCTGAGTGTTTTTTGTTCTTGGTGGACTGGCGTTGTCAGGAGGATAAATCGGAGGCAAAAAAATAGCCCAGTCGTTTGACTGGGCTATTCTCGGGGAAAATGGTCGGTGTGAGAGGATTCGAACCTCCGACCCTCTACACCCCATGCAGATGCGCTACCTGGCTGCGCTACACACCGACGGAGTCAGACTCGGCTGACGGGGAGGAAGTCTAATAGCATGGCCAAACGGGTGCAACTCCTTTTTTATCATAGAGATGCCGATTGCTTCTTTATTGCTCAGTCGGGATGCGGCTTGGGTCTGACGTGCAGATTTGGCATAATCGCCGCCCTGTCACCGCGAGCTATCATGCCTGCTATCTATGGATTCATCTGACAGGTATGGATAGCTGGAATGTAAACAGCACAATTGAACAATATAAAGAGGGGATGGGCGTGAAACCATCAGAGGTCCCAGAGACATCGAGTCAAACCGCGCAGGACGAACAGTGGATGCGCCATGCCATGGCATTGGCCGCCCGGGCCGAAGGGATTGGCGAGATCCCGGTCGGTGCCGTACTGGTGCTGGATGGTCAGGTGGTGGGCGAGGGGTGGAACCGCTCCATCAGCGAGCACGATGCCTGTGCCCATGCCGAGGTGATGGCAATCCGGGCGGCGGGCAAGCAGCTGGCGAACTACCGCCTGCTCGACACCACTCTTTATGTGACGCTGGAGCCCTGCTGCATGTGTGCCGGAGCGCTGATCCATAGTCGGGTCAAGCGGGTGGTTTACGGCGCCCGAGATCTCAAGACCGGTGCCGCGGGGTCGGTGTTCGAGATCTTGCAGGACCCGCGCCACAACCACAGTGTCGAGCTGACCGGCGGTGTGCTGGCCGATGCCTGCTCGGCCCAGTTGTCGGCCTTCTTCAAGCGCCGTCGCGCCGAGAAAAAGGCGGCCAAACTGGCGCTGCAACAATCAAACGATACCCTTTCCTGAATCATTCGGGGGCAGCGCAGGCTGCCCTTGCTGATTATCAGCATAAATATCCCTTTATAAACAATATATTACGCTCGCCCGCCTTCGAAGGGATCCCCGCCCATTTTTCCGCTAACAACGTCTGTTAAAGCGTCCTCGATGTAACAAAACTGTCATGCAACCGCCATATAATGCCGCGAAGCCTAGCTTACATTGAGGTCTTGCATGTCATCGGAATCGTTAAACCTGGTCATGGCGGGCAGTAGAAAACGCCGGATCAAGGATAAATTGGCCAAATATGGCGTCACCACAGGCGGAGCCCTGGTACTGGTGGCGCTGCTGCTTATCTTCTTTTATCTGCTCTATGTGGTGAAACCCATCTTCAATGGCGCCTCCATGGAGCCGACCGCCTCGTTTACCCTGCCTGCCGCAGGGAAGACCGCCTGGCTCGGCGTGGAAGAGCAGAACGAGATCGGCTATCGCTTCAGCGATAAAGGGCAGGTCAACTTCTTTGCGGTGCAGGGAGATGACAAGATCAAGGTCGGCCAGTCACTGGGTCAGGCCCAGGTTGCTGGTGACATCACCACGGTAGCGACCCCGGCACCGGGCCAGCGGCTGATCGCTTACGGCTTTGCCGATGGCAAGGCGCAGGTCGTCCAGCCAGCGTTCAAGGTCTCCTATCCCAACGATGTGCGGGTGATTGAACCCAGCCTGCAATATCCCTTCGGCGAAGAGCCGGTGGTGATCGACCCGCAAGGGAAGGCGCTGCAACTGATGGTGTTTGAAGCCACCAAGGACAAGATGGCGACCGCTGCCGTAACCGAAGATGGTCGTGGCGTGATGACGGTGATGAGCGGTGAGGAGAACTTCATCTCCGGGGAGATTGAGTGGAGCAGTGAAAACTACACGATTCCCTCTTTGCCGCGCCATGTGGATCAGATGTTGCTGACCCCCAATCTGCGGATCCTCTTTGTACGTCAGGGAAATCGTCTCTCCGTCTATGACATTCATAACCTGAGCGAGATCTCCTTGCGCAACGTGCTGGAGATCAATGCCACCAACGCCAACGTGACCCGGGTCGAGCTGCTGGCAGGCGCTTCTTCGTTGCTGGTGGGTAATGACAACGGCGTCATCTCCCAGTGGTTTGAAGTGGCAAAGGATGGCAAACGTCAGTTCACCCAGATCCGTGATTTCAAGGGTGATGGCGCCGTGGATCTGTTGACTCCCGAGCACTTTCGCAAAGGCTTCATCAGTGCCGACAAGGACGGCATCATCAGCTTCTTCCACGCCACCGGCGAGACCAAGCTGCTGACCGAGACGGTGGAAGGGGGTGAACTCTCTGCCCTGGCCATCTCCCCCCGTCACAACCTGTTGCTGATGCAGCAAGGGAACAGCTTCAAGCTCTTCTCGGTGGAGAACGAGCACCCCGAAGTGACCTGGTCTGCCCTCTGGCAACAGGTGTGGTACGAAGGGTATCCGGAGCCCCAGTATGTGTGGCAATCCACCTCCGCCAGCAACGACTTTGAAGCCAAGCTGAGTTTGGTGCCGCTGGTATTCGGTACGCTGAAAGCCTCTTTCTACGCCATGGTGTTTGCTGTACCGCTCGGCGTGGCTGGTGCCATCTATACCGCCTACTTCATGTCGGCGGGGCTGCGTAAATACGTCAAGCCGACGGTCGAGATCATGGCGGCGCTGCCGACCGTTATCCTGGGCTTCCTGGCGGGTCTGTGGCTGGCGCCGATCATCGAGGGTGCCTTGCCCGGGGTGATCCTGCTGCTGATATTGCTGCCGATGGGGATGCTGCTGACTGCATTGCTCTGGAACTATCTGCCGGAGCGCGGCAAGTCCTGGCTGCCGGAGGGGTGGCACGCCATCCTGCTGATCCCGGTGCTGCTGCTGATTGGCTGGGGTGCCTTCGCCCTGAGCCCGCTCATCGAGAATGCCTTTATGCACGGCGATTCGCGCATCTGGCTGACTCACGAAATGGGCATCAAGTTTGACCAGCGCAACTCGCTGGTGGTCGGTATCGCCATGGGCTTTGCGGTCATCCCCACCATCTTCTCTATCGCTGAAGATGCGGTCTTCTCGGTGCCCAAGCACCTGACCCAGGGCTCGCTGGCACTGGGGGCCACCCCGTGGCAGACCCTGAGCCGGGTGGTGATCCTCACCGCGAGCCCAGGCATCTTCTCTGCGGTGATGATGGGTCTTGGCCGCGCCGTGGGCGAGACCATGATCGTGCTGATGGCTACCGGCAACACCCCCATCATGGACTTTTCCATGTTCCAGGGGCTGCGCACCCTCGCCGCCAACATCGCGGTGGAGATGCCGGAATCGGAAGTGGGCAGCTCCCACTATCGGGTACTGTTCCTCGCGGCCTTCGTCCTGTTTGTGTTCACCTTTTTGTTCAACACCCTGGCCGAATTTGTCCGTCAGCGGTTGCGTGAAAAATACAGCTCGATGTAAGGGGCGACTCTTTAATGGACAAGGAATCGACAATGGGTAAGTGGTTTAAATCAGGGGCCCCCTGGATCTGGATGACCGGCGGTGCCGTCAGCCTGAGTCTGGTGGCGGTACTGGGTCTGCTGCTGCTGATCGGCTGGCGTGGTCTGGTCTACTTCTGGCCGCACCCCATCTATGAGTGGCAGTTGGAAGACGCCAGCGGCAACAAGAGCGTTCTGATCGGCGAGATCAACGATCGCGAGCAGGTACCGGTAGAGCGACTGCGCGCCGCAGGTCTGGCGCTGGAAGGGGAAGAGCGCGAGCTGCTGACCCGCTATCTGGTCAAGACCGGCAACCGCGAGTTCGTTGACCTCGATTTTCGCTGGGTGCTGGAGACGGACATCAAGTCCCAGAGCCAGCCAGCCGAGCTGGCCATGGTTGAGCGTGCCACCAACGGCAACTTCTATGGCTATATCGTCGGGGTGAAAGAGGATGGCCGCGAGCTCACCTCTGATCTGCATCCTGCCCTGCAGCGGGTGCTGGCGCGAGCCAATGCCCTCTCCGAACAGGCCAACGATCTGCAAAAAGGGGACATCGGCAGCATCAACTATCAACTGGAGCGGCTGCGTCTGAAAGAGCGCAAGGCCGAGCTGGATGACAAGCTGACCGATCAGCTCAAAGCCGAACTGGCCAGCGAGCGTCAGGCCCTCAACGATCGCTATCAGGTGCTGGAAAAAGAGCTCTTCTCCCTGCGCAGTCAGGCCGACCGCGACGCCATCACCGTCAAGGATATGCGTGGCGAGCTGGTGACCATGCCGATGTCCAAGGTACTGGACGTGGTATGGCCCAACGACATGAGCCTGCTGGCCAAGGTGGGTCACTGGTTCCACCAGATCGGCAAGTTCGTCTCTGACGATCCCCGTGAAGCCAACACCGAGGGTGGGGTGTTCCCGGCCATCTTCGGCACCGTGTTCATGGTGTTCCTGATGGCGATCATCGTGACCCCATTGGGGGTGGTGGCAGCGGTTTATCTGCACGAGTATGCGGGCAAGAACAGTCTGACCAAGATCATCCGCATTGCTGTGATCAACCTGGCGGGCGTGCCCTCCATCGTCTACGGCGTGTTTGGTCTGGGCTTCTTCGTCTACACACTCGGCGGTTCGTTAGACCAGCTGTTCTACCCGGAAGCGCTGCCGAGCCCGACCTTTGGCTCACCCGGCGTGATCTGGTCGGCGCTGACCCTGGCCATCCTGACCCTGCCGGTGGTGATTGTCTCCACTGAAGAGGGGCTGGCGCGGATCCCGAGCACCATCCGTCAGGGCTCGCTGGCACTGGGCGCGACCCAGGCCGAGACCCTGTGGCGCATCGTGCTGCCGATGGCGAGCCCGGCCATCATGACCGGCCTTATTCTGGCGATTGCCCGTGCAGCCGGTGAAGTGGCGCCACTGATGC
>NZ_JBFODN010000286.1:0-3065 GCF_040908345.1 Aeromonas sp. R3-1 | reverse complement strand
AACACTTCTTGGGTGTTGTATGGTTAAGCCTCACGGGTAATTAGTATGGGTTAGCTCAACACGTCGCCGCGCTTACACACCCCACCTATCAACGTTGTGGTCTCCAACGGCCCTTTAGGACCCTCAAGGGGTCAGGGATGACTCATCTCAGGGCTCGCTTCCCGCTTAGATGCTTTCAGCGGTTATCGATTCCGAACTTAGCTACCGGGCAGTGCCACTGGCGTGACAACCCGAACACCAGAGGTTCGTTCACTCCGGTCCTCTCGTACTAGGAGCAACTCCCTTCAATCATCCAACGCCCACGGCAGATAGGGACCGAACTGTCTCACGACGTTCTGAACCCAGCTCGCGTACCACTTTAAATGGCGAACAGCCATACCCTTGGGACCGACTTCAGCCCCAGGATGTGATGAGCCGACATCGAGGTGCCAAACACCGCCGTCGATATGAACTCTTGGGCGGTATCAGCCTGTTATCCCCGGAGTACCTTTTATCCGTTGAGCGATGGCCCTTCCATTCAGAACCACCGGATCACTATGACCTACTTTCGTACCTGCTCGACCTGTCCGTCTCGCAGTTAAGCTGGCTTATGCCATTGCACTAACCTCCTGATGTCCGACCAGGATTAGCCAACCTTCGTGCTCCTCCGTTACTCTTTGGGAGGAGACCGCCCCAGTCAAACTACCCACCAGGCACTGTCCGCGAGCCCGATTCAGGGCCCTGCGTTAGAACATCAAACATACAAGGGTGGTATTTCAAGGACGGCTCCAGCGCAACTGGCGTCACGCCTTCAAAGCCTCCCACCTATCCTACACATGTAGGTTCAATGTTCAGTGCCAAGCTGTAGTAAAGGTTCACGGGGTCTTTCCGTCTAGCCGCGGGTACACCGCATCTTCACGGCGAATTCGATTTCACTGAGTCTCGGGTGGAGACAGCATGGCCATGGTTACACCATTCGTGCAGGTCGGAACTTACCCGACAAGGAATTTCGCTACCTTAGGACCGTTATAGTTACGGCCGCCGTTTACCGGGGCTTCGATCAAGAGCTTCGCTTGCGCTAACCCCATCAATTAACCTTCCGGCACCGGGCAGGTGTCACACCCTATACGTCCACTTTCGTGTTTGCAGAGTGCTGTGTTTTTGATAAACAGTCCCAGCCATCTGGTCACTGCGACTCCCAACTGCTCCATCCGCAAGGGACTTCACTGTCAGGAGCGAACCTTCTCCCGAAGTTACGGTTCTATTTTGCCTAGTTCCTTCACCCGAGTTCTCTCAAGCGCCTTGGTATTCTCTACCCGACCACCTGTGTCGGTTTGGGGTACGATGACTTGTAATCTGAAGCTTAGAGGCTTTTCCTGGAAGCAGGGCATCAATGGCTTCCACACCGTAGTGTGTTCGTCTCGTGTCTCAGTGTTGTGTCTCCGGATTTGCCTAGAAACACCACCTACGCACTTTCACCAGGACAACCGTCGCCTGGCCCACCTAGCCTTCTCCGTCCCCCCATCGCAATTACAAGTCGTGCAGGAATATTAACCTGCTTCCCATCGACTACGCCTTTCGGCCTCGCCTTAGGGGTCGACTCACCCTGCCCCGATTAACGTTGGACAGGAACCCTTGGTCTTCCGGCGAGGAGGCTTTTCACCCCCTTTATCGTTACTTACGTCAGCATTCGCACTTCTGATATCTCCAGCATACCTCTCGATACACCTTCGCAGACTTACAGAACGCTCCCCTACCACTCACACATAAGTGTGAATCCGCGGCTTCGGTGCCTGGTTTGAGCCCCGTTACATCTTCCGCGCAGGCCGACTCGACTAGTGAGCTATTACGCTTTCTTTAAATGATGGCTGCTTCTAAGCCAACATCCTAGCTGTCTGAGCCTTCCCACATCGTTTCCCACTTAACCAGAACTTTGGGACCTTAGCCGGCGGTCTGGGTTGTTTCCCTCTTCACGACGGACGTTAGCACCCGCCGTGTGTCTCCCGGATATTACTTACTGGTATTCGGAGTTTGCATGGGGTTGGTAAGTCGGGATGACCCCCTAGCCCAAACAGTGCTCTACCCCCAGTAGTATTCGTCCGAGGCGCTACCTAAATAGCTTTCGGGGAGAACCAGCTATCTCCGAGTTTGATTGGCCTTTCACCCCCAGCCACAGGTCATCCCCTAACTTTGCAACGTTAGTGGGTTCGGTCCTCCAGTTGATGTTACTCAACCTTCAACCTGCCCATGGCTAGATCACCCGGTTTCGGGTCTACACCTTGCAACTAGACGCCCAGTTAAGACTCGGTTTCCCTACGGCTCCCCTATACGGTTAACCTCGCTACAAAATGTAAGTCGCTGACCCATTATACAAAAGGTACGCAGTCACCCCGAAGGGCTCCCACTGCTTGTACGTACACGGTTTCAGGTTCTATTTCACTCCCCTCACAGGGGTTCTTTTCGCCTTTCCCTCACGGTACTGGTTCACTATCGGTCAGTCAGGAGTATTTAGCCTTGGAGGATGGTCCCCCCATATTCAGACAGGATGTCACGTGTCCCGCCCTACTCGATTTCACATCAAGGTCGTTTTCGTGTACGGGGCTATCACCCTGTATCGCCGGCCTTTCCAGGACCGTTCCACTAACTTCCAAGATGCTTAAGGGCTAATCCCCGTTCGCTCGCCGCTACTGAGGGAATCTCGGTTGATTTCTTTTCCTCGGGGTACTTAGATGTTTCAGTTCTCCCGGTTCGCCTCTGTTACCTATGTATTCAGTAACAGATACCCGAGTTATCTCGGGTGGGTTTCCCCATTCGGAAATCTGTGAGTAATAGCGTCTCTTACCGACTTCTCACAGCTTATCGCAGGTTAGTACGTCCTTCATCGCCTCTGACTGCCAAGGCATCCACCATGTACGCTTAGTCACTTAACCATACAACCCCAAGAAGTGTCGGTGAAACCGGCACGGCTTGTTGCTGTACAACAAGGACCAAATAAAATTTGGTTTTCGCCAAGAAGTTTCCAAAGCACTTGTAACAAATGTTTGAGAACTACTTTTTAAATCAGCTTTCCAGATTGTTAAAGAGCA
>NZ_JBFODN010000285.1:0-16283 GCF_040908345.1 Aeromonas sp. R3-1 | reverse complement strand
CCAGTCCGAGGCGGCTGAAGCCCATGTAGCTGCCGCGGGCTGTGGGGTTGGCAAGCCGGGTCATCAGGGTCTCCCGGGCCGGTTCACAGATGATGATCCCCAGATAGAAGCAGGCCAGCAGTACGAAGATGCCGGAGAGGGTGCTGACGAAAGCGACCAGACCTATCCCCACCGTCATCATCAGGATGCCTGCCAGCAGGCGATTCTCGAGGCGATAGCGCCGTTCGCTGAAACGGGCGATAGGGTAGAGCAGCGCCAGCGATAGCGCCGTTTCCAGGCTGTACATCCAGCCTACTGCCGTGGTTGTGCCGGAGAGCTGCTTGACCAGAATGGGGAAAATCAGCATCACCTGTACCCACAGCATGTAGTAGCCGCTCAGGATCAGTACCAGTCGGCAGAAGGCGCGATCCGCCAGCACCTGTCCCAACCCTTCCCGCATCGGGGTCGGTTTGACCGAGAGGCGGTAGGCGGGCAGCAGGGTCCAGTTGCATAGAGCCGCCAGGGTGAAGAGCCCGGCCCCCAGCAGACAGACGTAGGTGAAGTCAAAGCGCAGCAGCCAGCTGCCGAGCAGCGCACCGGTGACGGCTCCCGCGCTCTCCAGCATCATCAGCAGGGAGATGAAACGGCCCCGTTCATGGGGACGGGTGAATTTGATCACCAGCGCAGCCCGGGGGGGGTCAAACAGGCAACCGCCCAGTCCGGAGAGGAAGCAGGAGAAGATCAGCATGGCGCCGCTGTCGGCCCAGGCCAGTGTAGCGAAGCCGATGGCCCGCAGCAGCATGCCGGTGACGATGAGCGGGCGGGCGCCGAAGCGGTCGGCAAGCGAGCCGCCAAAGATCCCCAGCCCCTGCTGGGTCAGCTGGCGCAGGCCGAGGGCCAGCCCCACCAGACCGGCCGCCCAGCCGAGTTGATCGACGAAGCGCAGGCTGATCATCGGCATCACCACAAAGAAACCCAGGATCACCAGTGTGGTATCCAGCGCCAGAAACCAGCGTCCCCAAAACCTCGCCCTGTCGACCATAACGCCCTCTCATTCACAGATACCTTCATTCTGGAGAGGGTTTAGATATAGTGGTAGACGACAACTACCTATATTTCATATCAGGATTATTTATGTCTATGGATCTGGACGATCTGCAACTGCTGCTGGATGTGGCCGAGCTGGGCAGCTTCAGTCAGGCGGCGGCCATTCGTGGCTGGTCACAGCCGCTGGTGAGCCAGCGGATTGCCCAGCTGGAGGAGAGCCTCGGAGCGCCGCTGTTTCAGCGTCATCGGCGCGGGGTGACGCCGACCCGTGCCTGCGAGGAGTTTCTCCCTGCCGCCCGCTCGGCGCTGGCCACTCTGAGCGAAGGGCGACTGGCACTGCAGGGGGCGCCAGCGCTGCCTTGTATCCGTCTCTCCAGCCTGCCATCCCTCACTTCGGTGGTGTTTGGCTCGCTATTGATGGAGCTGGTGGACGAGCCGTTCGAGATCCGCTGCACCACGGATCACTCCGGCGAGATCATGCAGTCGCTGCTGACCGGGGAGGCCGATATCGGCTTTGTGCTCAAGCGCCCGCCGGTTGCTGGCCTGCAGATGGAGCTGCTCTGCTGCTCTCCCATCATCGCAATCGCCTCGCCATTGCATCCGCTGGCCGGTTGTCACGGCCTCACCCTGGAGGATATTGCCGACCAGCGGCTGGCGCCTCAGGTATGGGGGCCGGGGTGTGACGTCTTTATCCAGCAGTTGCGGCGGTTGCGGCGGGCCGCCAGCCCCCTGCATGCGGTGCAGCCCGCCAGTGCGGCGCGGGATCTGGCGCTGGAACACGGGTTTATCACCCTGATGCCGGAGCTGGCCATCAAGCGGGATCTGGAGGTGGGGCGGCTGGTCAGGCTCGATGTGCGCAATCTGCCGCAAGAGCATTGGGATGTGATGATGGCGTGGCGAGGTGGCAAGCGGCCCAATCCGGCCCGGGAAACCGTGTTGGCCACCGCCCGCACGCTGGCGAAACGGTGGCGCAATGAGTAGAGCGATGCGGGACAAGGCCCGCACCGGGTGGATCAGTAGCTGGCCTTGAGGGTCACGCCACTGAACGCGGAAAACCCTGACAGCTGCACATGCCAGGTGCCCGCCTTGGGATTGATGAACGAGCAGCTTTCGTTATTGCCCCCCTTGTAGGGACGGCAGTCGTAACTGCTGCTGGTGGGGGCGCTGCCAAAACGGACGTAGAGGTCGGCATCTCCGGTGCCGCCACTGCTGCTGATCTGCAGCGACCTGGTGCCCGCAGGTACGTTCAGGGTGTAGTTGAGCTTGCCACCCTTGCTGGCGGCGAGGTTGCTCACCGGCACGCCGTTTTGCAGTACGTTGTCGCTTGGTGGCGGCGTGGTGCCGCAGCTGGCATCGACCCCGACGGTCTGGAAGGCGCGTGCCACATCCGCCTGACTGTAACCCAGATCGGCGGTCGCCCGGCTGACGCCGCAGGCCCCTTGCTGGTAGTTGGTGTTGGCGCCCCAGTAGAGGCGGTTGGCCAGCAGGAACACTTCAAATGCCTTGCGGGTGTTCCAGCCACTGCTGGTGGCGAGCAGGTAGAAGGCGCGGTTATAGACCCCGGAGCTGTGGTGTACATCCATCCCCTCCTGATAATCCTCCGCATGGCCGATGGATCTGCCATCCCGGGTCGGATCCTCGAAGTAGCGCAGGGAGCCGTTGCCCTTGAAGATCTGGGCGCCGACCAGCCAGTCGTTGCTTCCCTTCATGTAGAACTCTGCCGCTTCCCCCGCCATATCGGAGAAGGCCTCGTTGATGCCGCCGGATTGTCCCGAATAGACCAATCCGGAGTTCTGCTCGGTAAAGCCGTGGCTCACCTCGTGGGCCGCCACATCGAGGCTCACCAGCGGGTGGAAGGTGGTGGCGCCGTCACCGAAGGTCATCTGGCTGCCATCCCAGAAGGCGTTCTCGTAATTCTTGCTGTAGTGAACCCGCATCTTCAGTTTGAAGGTGAGGGGCGCTGTGTTGTACCAGTTGCGGTACATGTCGAACACCACGTTGCCGAAGTAGTGGGCGTCGTTGAGGGGCGAGTAGGCGCCGTTGATCTCCTTGACCCGGTTCTCCGGGCAGGTGAACTGGTGGATGGCACCGCCTGAGGTGGCGTGGTTGAGGTTGATGGTATCGACGTTGGGGCTGGTCATCCGGCAGTTGTCATCCACGATGAGCGGGCCAAAGTCGGTGCCGTAAAAGTATTTGCCGGTCTTGATGTTGCCCCCGGGGCCGGTGGCGTCCTTGTGGTTGATCCCCTCCCAGCGTTTGAGCTCCTCACCGCTCTGGGCATCAAGAATGACGAAGGGGCGGCTTGGCTTGTCACCTTCCGCAACGAAGGAGACCTGATAGACCAGTCGGGCCAGACCGTTCTCGTCCTGCATCACGTAAAGCTTGATCTGCTCGTTGCTCCCCTTGCTGCCCGCCTTGGCCTTGCTGGCGGCATCCTGTGGCGAAAGGGTGGCGACCGGGCTTGCCACATCCTGATCGATCTGGCGCAGCATGCGTCCACTGGCCTGTTGCAACTGGCCGTTCAGGCTCTTGTCAGCCACCACCACCTGACCCATTACCGGGATGCCGTTCCAGACCTGCTCGTAGCGGATCCGCTGCTGGCCGTTGGGCAGCTTGACCACCCGCACCTGACGAAACTCGCCATCTTCCAACTGCAAGGTACCACTCGCGGCACTGAGGCCTGTCATGGCCCGGATGCCGTTTGCCGTTACGTTGATCTCTACCTCTTGCGCCGCCAGTGCGGCGCTTCCCCAGCAGGCCAGCGCAACGGCCAGATAAATTTTATTCATCTCTTCTTTCCTTAAATCGATGAGGTTGATAAACCGACCGAAGGTCGGGCGTTTTGAAGCTAGTGCCGGTGGGGGAAAGTGCCCCCTGTCAAAAGTGACAGCGCAGCACAAAGGGGTAGCAGGATCTGCCAAAGTGCCGTTTGTGGGCATTCATCGGCGCCATGTGGAGAGCATTATCCGGTTTCAGACACCCACCCTCCTCTTTTGAGGGAGGAGAGATCGTGCGCTGTCACCCTCTGCGATGGCTGCCGGAGGAGGGTCGTAAAAGTGGCTGGCGCGGCCAGTGGCGATTGGCTACATTGGGTGCTGGTTCGCTATTTGATCACTGATTTGAAAGGAGAATCCCATGTTTTCATGGCAGTTGGACGACGAGCTTGCGCTGCTCTTCTTGCAGCCCGATATGGCGAGCGAACTGTTTGCCCTCTGCAATGACAACCGGGAGTATCTCTCCCAGTGGCTACCCTGGCCGCCACTGATCCAGCGCCCTGTCGACAGCGCCCTCTTCATTCGCAGTGCCATCGAGAAGTTCGCCCGGGGCGAGGGGCTCACCACTGCCATCGAGTATCAGGGGGAGGTGGTGGGGGTCATAGGTTACAACAGCATCGATCACGACCTTGGCAAGGTGGTCATCGGTTACTGGCTGGCGGAGCGCTGGCAGGGCAACGGTATCATCACCCGTGCCTGTCAGGCCCTGATCCACCACGCCTTCGAGGAGATGGGGATGGAGAAGGTGGAGATCAGCGCCGCCACCGATAACGAGCCCAGCAGAGCCGTCTGTGAGCGGCTCGGGATGCAGCTGGAGGGGGTGACCCGGCGCGCAGAGCGGCTGGGCAACCGGATTGTGGACCACGCCCACTACAGCCTGCTGCGCGATGAGTGGCTAAGACAGAGGGAGTCCTGATGGCGCTGCCACATATCAAGACGGCCCGCACCCACCTGACCATACTGTCGCCGGATCAGGCCCCCATGATGCTCGACTTCTACCGGCGCAACCGTGACCATCTCACCCCCTGGGAGCCGCTTCGGGACGAGCACTTTTACACCCTCTCTTACTGGCATGCCCGGCTGCAGGACAGTTACAGCCAGTTCTTCAACGGCACCGGCGTCAATCTGGTGGCCCTCGATCCGGCTGGCGAGCGGGTGATCGCTACCTGCAACTTCAGCAATATCCTGATGGGGGTCTTCAAGGCGTGTCATCTGGGCTATGCCATCGACCAGCAGCATCAGGGACAGGGGGTGATGAGAGAGGTGCTGTCAGCCGCCATCGACTACCTGTTTCGGGAGCACGATCTGCATCGCATCATGGCTTGCTATATGCCAGCCAATCAGCGCAGTGGCGCCTTGCTGGAGCGGCTCGGCTTCGAGCGGGAGGGATTCGCGCGGGCGTATCTGATGATCAATGGCCGCTGGGAGGATCACATCCTCACCTCGCTGATTAATCCGGCTCCCTGATCGTCAGATAAAAAAACGGGCCCGAAGTTGCCTTCGGACCCGTCTTCGAATGAGGTGCAGGCTTAGTTGGCCTTGGCATCGCTCACTGCAGCTTCAACCTTGGTAGCGGCTTCGGTAGCAGCTTTTTCTACGGTTGCAGTCGCTTCGGAGGTGGCCTTCTCTACGGTAGAGGTGGCTTCGCTAGCGGCTTTTTCTACAGTGGCAGCAACTTCGGCGGCCGGAGCAGCAGCAGGAGCGGCAGCTTTTTCTTCTTTCTGACCGCAAGCAGTCAACATCAGACCCAGGATACCGGCTACCAGTACTTTGTTCATGTGCATTCCCTCAAAAAAAGATGGAGAGATGGTCTGTGCAACCATCACAGCGCCCACCGTTGCCCGGTATTGAAACAAGAAGCCGGGAGGCAGCAGGCGGGCGCAATATAGCCCCATTAGTTACCGATGAAAACGGATATCACAATGACATTTTTTCGTGCCGTGGATAAAAAGCTCCACTGCAACGACTGATATCAATACAAGATGCCGCTAAATGGCACTAATTGCACAATAAAACACCGCCTTGTTGCCATCTTGTGGCGGTTTAACAAGGTCAAGGTTGGTCAAGGGCGGCCGATGACTCGCACCTTAGTCAGACAGCTTCTGACAGGGCAGCCGTTTTCCCTCAAGGTGGCTCTGACGGGCCAGATCCAGCAGCGCCATTACCGCCAGCGCTTCACTTGATGGCACCGGGTTGCTTTCCTCGCCCTTGATGGCGGCGCAGACACCGCGATAGTAGGCGCCATAATCCCCCGCCTCACCCACCACGCTCTGCTGCTGTAACTGACCATCGACAATGCGGCTGAGCTGACCGGGTTCACTATCCATGCCCCAATCCGCCGCCGGTGGCCGCTTGCCCAGCTTGAGCTGATCTTCCTGCACATCCATACCGAATTTCACGAACGAGCCCTGGCTGCCGTGAATGACAAAGCGCGGCATGGTGGCCGAGACCAGACAGCTGCCATGCAGAATAACCCGCAGAGCACCGTAACCCAGCACCACATGGAAGTAGTCGTCCGCCAGTGCGCCGGGGCGCTGCTCGGCCAGATCGGCCTGCAACCAGTCCGGCTGGCCGAACAGCTGCAATGCCTGATCCAGCACGTGGGGGCCGAGATCGAACCAGAGGCCTGAACCCGGGCCACCCGCTTCGCGCCNGGCGCACTTCTGGGCGATAGCGATCGAAGTGGGATTCGAACTGGGCGATCTGCCCCAGCGTCCCCTCGGCAATCAAACGGCGCACGGTAAGGAAATCCCCGTCCCAACGACGGTTGTGGAAGATGCTGAGCAGCCGCTGCTGCTTTTCGGCCAGCTCGACCAGCGCTTGCGCCTCGGCCAGATCCAGAGCAAAGGGCTTGTCGATCACCACATGTTTGCCTGCCTGCAGCGCCTGGCGGGCGAGGGGGGCATGGGTGTCGTTGGGGGTGGCGATCACCACCAGATCGACGGTCTCATCGCTCAGCACCTCCTCCAGTGAACCGACCCGGCAGCCGTGCAGATCGGCCTGCACCTTGGCGGCATCGCGGCTTACCACCCAACTCAGGGACAAGCCCGGCGTGGTGGAGAGGAAGGGGGCGTGGAAGGTCTTGCCTGCAAAGCCATAGCCCACCAGGGCTGCGTTGAGAGTGTGGCTCATCGGGAGTTCTCCGCTGACATCGAGTGAGTGGGGTTGCCATCGCAGGCAATCTGCCGGATGGCCATTCGTTGTAAAGGCGATACAAACGAGAAGGGGGCCGATGGCCCCCTGAGTGTGCCCATCAGAGCACAGGATTTATTGCAAACACAAGCGGCGGCCGCGCCGGGTCATCAGCATCACCAGAGGCGGCAGCAGCAGCCACATATGCAGCGCCAGCTGGCTCAGCGGGTCGTGCATCAGGGCGCCGGTCAGGCCAACCAACGCGCCGGAGCCGCTCATCTGGAACAGGCCGAGCAGGGCGGCGGCGGTACCGGCGCAGTGGCCGAATGGTGCCAGCGCCATCCCGGCGGCCGAGCCCAGAATCATGGCAAAGCCGATGCTGGAGAGGAATACCGGCCCCATCATCGCCAGCGGATGCTCTATGTGCATGGCCAAAGTCAGGGTGATGGCCGAGAGCATCAACACCAGCAGGCCGATGCGCAGGGTGCGTCTTGGCCCTACCTTGGCGATAAAACGCGGCGCCATGAAGCAGGCCAGAATGTTGAGCGCGGCGTTGGCGGTAAACCAGTAGCTAAAGCCGCTCATATCCAGCCCCAGTTTCACCATCAGCTGCACCGGTGCGGCGGTGACATAGGCGAGGATCACCGCCATCGCCAGCATGCACAGCGCCGCGTTGAACAGGAAGCTGGGGGAGCGCAGCACCGGGCTGTAGCGAGACCAGCTGATGAGAGCCCCTTCGCTGCGGGTCTCCTCCGGGCGGGTCTCCGGCATCCGCCACATCAGCCAGCTGCCGACGATGAGCGCATAACCGGCCATAAACCAGAAGTTGGCAGACCAGCCCGCCTTGGCGGTGAGCCAGCCACCGAGCAGGGGCGCCAGCGCAGGAATAAAGCAGATGGCGCCATTGAGATAGGAGATCATCTGACCGCTCTTTTTCGGGCCATAGCTGTCACGCACCACCGAGAAGGCGGCGACCGAAGTAGCGCAGGCGCCGAAGCCCTGCAGCACCCGGGCCAGCATCAATTCACCGAGGCTGGCGGCAAAACCGGCCCCCAGCGCGCTCAGGCCATAGAGCAGCACGCCGCCCAGTGCGATGGGCTTGCGACCGTAGCGATCGGCCAGCGGGCCAACAAGCAGTTGCCCCAGCCCCATGCTGAACAGGAACCAGGTGATGGTGCCCTGCATCAGGGTTACTTCGGCACCCAGCTGCTCGGCCATCTGCGGAATGGCGGGCAGGTAGATGTCGATAGCCAGCGGACTGAACAGCACCAGTAGTACGAGTAAAAGTATCAATGGCATCTGTCACCTCTTTAGTCAGCCAGGTTAATGAATTGGGGCGCGAGTCTACTGACTCACAGTAATGAATAGAAATGGTATTTAATCACTTTGGTTATTCCATTATGGAAACATGTATTAAAAAGCTGGTTATTCGATGGCGGCAAATCCCCCGTAACCCCATCACAGCGGGTGTAATTGACGCTTTTACTAAACGCTTGCGCCGCATAGAATGCGCAGATTATTTTTGCGGAGGTGCTCGATGAACAAGCTTGTCCTGGCAACAGGTAACCAGAAAAAGGTGAAGGAATTGGCCGCCATGCTGGCCGATATGAAGATCCAGGTGATCCCACAGAGCGAGTTTGCGGTCTCCGATGCCGATGAGACCGGCACCACCTTCGTCGAGAATGCCATCATCAAGGCCCGCCACGCCGCCCGCATTACCGGTCTGCCCGCCGTGGCCGATGACTCCGGTCTGGAAGTCGATCTGCTGCAAGGGCGCCCCGGCGTTTACTCCGCCCGCTTTGCTGGTGTGGGTGCCGGCGACAAGGCCAATATCGAGAAGCTGCTCGGTGAGCTGCAAGGTGCCCCCGAGTATCTGAAGAGCGCCCGCTTCTGGTGTGTGCTGGTCTATCTGCGCCATGCTGACGATCCCACCCCCATCATCTGTCAGGCGAGCTGGGAAGGGATGATCATCGACGAGCCGCGCGGTCAGCACGGTTTCGGCTATGACCCGGTCTTCTTCGTGCCGGATCACGACTGCACCGCCGCCCAGATGCCAGCCGAGCTGAAAAACCAGCTGAGCCATCGCGGTCAGGCGCTGGCCAAGCTCAAAGCGGCGCTGGCTGCGGCGCACTGAGTCACTTCGCCACCTTGTCGGTTACACACGGTCAATCACACATAGTCATCTACAATGGGGGCCTTGAGCCCCCGTTTTATTGGAAGCCCCATGCTGCAACTGCCGCCGCTCTCTCTCTATATTCATGTGCCCTGGTGCGTCCAGAAGTGCCCTTACTGTGACTTCAACTCCCATGCCCAGAAGGGGGAGTTGCCTCACCTCGAATATGTCGCCGCCCTGCTGGAGGATCTGGATCAGGATCTGAAGTGGGCGCAGGGACGGCCGCTCTCCTCGATCTTTATCGGCGGTGGCACTCCCAGCCTGTTGACGGTGGAGGCGATGCAAACCTTGCTGGACGGGGTGCGGGCCCGCATTCCGCTCACCGCGGATTGCGAGATCACCATGGAAGCGAATCCGGGCACGGTGGAGGCGGACAAGTTCGCCGGTTTCCAGCGCGCCGGCATCAACCGTATCTCCATCGGGGTGCAGAGCTTCCAGCAGGAGAAGCTGACCCGCCTCGGCCGCATTCACGGCCCGGAAGAGGCGCGCAAGGCCGCTGCACTGGCCCATGCCATCAAGTTGCCCACCTTCAATCTGGATCTGATGCACGGTCTGCCGGATCAGAGTCTGGATGATGCCCTTTATGACCTGCAGCAGGCTATCGACTGTGCTCCACCGCACCTCTCCTGGTATCAGCTCACCATAGAGCCGAACACGGCATTTGCCTCCAAACCACCCAAGCTGCCGGAAGATGACACCCTGTGGGATATCTACGAACAGGGCCACGCCATGCTCACCGCCAGCGGTTATCGCCAGTACGAGATTTCGGCTTACGCCAAAGAGGGCTACCAGTGCCATCACAACCTCAACTACTGGCGCTTTGGCGACTATCTGGGGATTGGCTGTGGCGCCCATGGCAAGGTGACTGATCTTGCGGATCAGCAGATCCTGCGCACAGCCAAGGTGAAGCATCCGAAAGGGTATCTGGACAAGAGTCGCCCCTATCTGGACGAGCAGTGGCAGGTGACGGCAGACGATCTGCCGCTCGAATACTTCATGAACCGCTTCCGCCTGTTTGAACCGGCCCCCAAGGCGGAGTTCGAGGCCTATACCGGCTTGCCGCTGGAAAGGGTAGAGACGGTGCTCGCCATCGCACAGAGCAAGGAGCTTATCGAGGATCTGGGAGATAGCTGGCAGCTCACTTCTCTCGGCCATCGCTATCTCAACGTGCTGCTCGAACTCTTTATGGATGAGTGAAAACGGGCTCACGATCTTGCTGCGAAGCTGTGACCAAGGTTCCAGCGCTGCTTTTCACCTTGCTGACAGCTTCTCGCGACAGGTCGTGAGCCAGTTTTGGCGAACCGTGTTTCGAGATAACAATCAGGGCGCCATTGGCGCCCTGATTGTTTATGGTCGGTAGAAACCCGCTCAGCAGCAGACGCGGATCATCTGCTGTTGGCCGGGCTCCCACCGCTTGCCAAATTTGGCCTTGCGCTGGTAACTCCCCTTGCCTTTCTTGTTGCGCTCGACCCGGCTGCGAAACAGGGGATCGGAGAGCAGGGCATGCAGATGGTTATCCTTTATCTCGCCGCGCTGATGGGCATAGGTGATATCGGGAATTTCATTCATATGTTTATTTCTGTGCTTAATCACAACTAGTCCTCATTGGTTTTGCCTACTTATACTTCTTCAAAAACCAGCGTTTAGTGTCTGCCACTTGAACTACTACCCCTTCATTTTCTAATAGCCCCAGTAACGTTCTTGAAATGTGGCCTTCATGACCCACATGCCCGCCATAAATACCTAACGAACGACCCAGCTCCGCATTCGTGAGTCCAGCATCCCCTGACGCCTCAAGGGCTAAATAAACTGCACTTTTTAAATCAGCAATTGCAGACTGAGCCAACTGATAAGCTTGATAATTCATCTTTTTATCTCGTGAAATTTAGTTATAGAGACTTCGCGTTTGGTAAAGCCCCCAATTTTGATTGCGGAAGAGGTTAAAAATGCGGCGATTTTGTCACCAAATCGCCGCCGGAGCAATGCATCGGGCGCGCCGAGTCAGTCACTCTGAGCTAGGCACGCTCAGTCAGGCATGCCATGTCAGCCGTGAACCGGGTCATGCTGGTCGTGGCTGTGATGCTCGTGATGGGCCGGGGCGCCAGATTCCAGCGTCTCGAGGATGGCGCAGTGCTCCGCCGAGCGCGGCCCGCCGCAGCAAATATTGGAGAGCTCGCGCAGGTTGTCGCGAAAGCGGGTCAGTTCGATGATCTTCTGCTCCACCTGGGCCAGCTTGGTGTCGGCCACTGCTTTCACCTCCTGACAGGTGACTTTGGCCTTGTTGGTATCGAGGTCGAGCAGCTCGCCGATATCGGCCAGCGAGAATCCCACCGACTTGGCGCGAATGATGAACTCCAGCCGCCGCCTGTCCTGTTCACTGTAGAGGCGGTAGCCGGATTCGTTGCGGATCCCCGGTGAGATAAGCCCGTTCTTCTCGTAAAAACGCAGGGTATCTGCCTTGACCCCGCACGCCTTGGCCAGTTCACCGATCCGATACATGCTCTCTCTCCCCTTGAATGTATGCCGCCACAAAAACCGGAATCCACTATCACCCCTTTGCCCATGGATTGCCAGCCAAGGGCATAAAAGGGGCAGATAAACATCTCCTAGCAACCCTTTTTCCCATAAAACACTGAAAGTGCAAACGTTTCGAGAAAATCAAGTGGAAAACGTTTAACGCCGCGCCAAATAAGGCTTTGCTGTTTCAAAAAATCCACCACAGGTCACATTTTTTGTGTAGAATACGCGCCCATAACAGAGCGCCGCACCAAGCGGGCATTTCCTAAAACGCTTTTGCCGGATGTCGGGGCGAGAGTGGTTTGCGAAATCCCCCACTTCCATTTATTTGGGGACTCTCTGTGTTGAGCCTCGCCTCCCATGGAACGGTCCCCGTTATGTTGAGGACGATAGTGTGATGGAACAAGCTCGACCCATTCGCCGTGCACTGCTGAGTGTGTCTGACAAAACTGGCATTCTGGAATTTGCCAAGGCACTCAACGAGCGTGGTGTTGCCCTGCTCTCCACGGGCGGTACCGCCAAGCTGCTTGGCGAGGCGGGTCTGCCGGTGACCGAGGTCTCTGACTACACGGGTTTCCCTGAAATGATGGATGGCCGGGTCAAGACCCTGCATCCCAAGGTTCATGGCGGCATCCTCGGCCGTCGGGATCAGGATGACGCCATCATGGCCCAGCACGCTATCTCCCCCATCGACATGGTTGTCGTCAACCTCTACCCCTTCGCTGCCACCGTGGCCAAAGCGGGCTGCACCCTAGCCGATGCGGTCGAGAACATCGACATCGGCGGCCCGACCATGGTGCGTTCTGCCGCTAAAAACCATAAAGATGTCGCTATCGTCGTCAAAGCTGCCGACTACGCACGCGTGATCACCGAAATGGATGCCAACGGCAACAGCCTGAAACTGGCGACCCGTTTCGACCTGGCCATCGCCGCCTTCGAGCACACCGCTGCCTACGACGGCATGATCGCCAACTACTTCGGCACCATGGTGCCCTCTTATGGCGACAACAAGGAGGGTGACGAGGAGTCCCGCTTCCCGCGCACCTTCAACAGCCAGTTCATCAAGAAGCAGGACATGCGTTACGGCGAAAACAGCCATCAGGCTGCCGCCTTCTACGCCGAAGAGCATGCCGCTCCGGGTTCTGTCTCCAGCGCTATCCAGCTGCAGGGCAAGGCGCTCTCCTACAACAACATC
Organism: Aeromonas sp. R3-1; assembly: GCF_040908345.1. Classification (NCBI taxonomy): domain Bacteria; kingdom Pseudomonadati; phylum Pseudomonadota; class Gammaproteobacteria; order Aeromonadales; family Aeromonadaceae; genus Aeromonas; species Aeromonas sp. R3-1. The sequence goes on along the minus strand of NZ_JBFODN010000285.1, from coordinate 3,466 downwards.
GCCGATACCGATGCGGCGCTGGAGTGTGTGAAGGAGTTCGACGAGCCGGCCTGCGTCATCGTCAAGCATGCCAACCCCTGCGGCGTGGCCATCGGTAACGACCTGCTGAGTGCCTACGATCGCGCTTACCAGACCGACCCCACCTCTGCCTTCGGCGGCATCATCGCCTTCAACCGCGAGCTGGATGGCGCCACTGCGGCAGCCATCGTGGCCCGCCAGTTTGTTGAGGTGATCATCGCCCCGAGCGTCAGCCAGGAGGCCCGCGATGCGGTCGCCGCCAAGCAGAACGTGCGTCTGCTCGAATGCGGTCAGTGGACGGCTCCGGCGCAAGGGTTTGACCTCAAGCGCGTCAACGGTGGCCTGCTGGTACAGGAGCGGGATCTCGGCATGGTGACGCTGGGTGACCTGACCGTGGTCAGCAAGCGCCAGCCGACCGAGGCAGAGCTGCAAGATCTGCTGTTCTGCTGGAAAGTGGCCAAGTTCGTCAAATCCAACGCCATCGTCTACGCCAAAGATGGCCAGACCATCGGCGTCGGCGCAGGCCAGATGAGCCGTGTTTATTCGGCCAAAATCGCCGGTATCAAGGCGGCGGATGAAGGACTGACCGTGGCGGGCTCCGTGATGGCCTCCGATGCCTTCTTCCCGTTCCGCGACGGTATCGATGCTGCCGCTCAGGCCGGTATCTCTTGCGTGATCCAGCCGGGTGGCTCGATGCGCGATCAGGAGGTGATCGACGCCGCCGACGAGCACGGCATGTGCATGGTCTTCACCAACATGCGCCATTTCCGTCATTGATGGGTCAGGGGCTGCCGATGGCGGCCCTTTTGTTGTCTCTTTTCAACTGACTATTTCCACTGGCTGACGGCCAGAGAGGCCGTCCAGTGACCACAAATAGAAGCGAGCGATACGATGAAAGTACTGATCATTGGCAACGGTGGCCGCGAACACGCCCTGGCCTGGAAGGCCAAACACTCCCCACTGGTACGTCACGTTTTTGTGGCGCCGGGCAACGCAGGCACCCAGCTTGAGCCGGGTGTCGAGAACGTCGCCATCGAGGCGACCGATATCGAAGGGTTGCTGGCCTTTGCCAAAGAGAAACAGGTCGGCCTCACCATCGTCGGGCCGGAAGCGCCGCTGGTGAAAGGGGTGGTGGATGCCTTCCGCGCTGCCGGTCAGCCCATCTTTGGCCCGACCGCTGCCGCTGCCCAGCTGGAAGGCTCCAAGGCTTTCACCAAGGATTTCCTGGCTCGTCACGCCATCCCGACTGCCGAGTACCAGAACTTCACCGAAGTGGAGCCAGCACTCGCCTACTTGCGTGAGAAGGGCGCCCCCATCGTCATCAAGGCCGATGGTCTGGCGGCAGGCAAGGGGGTGATTGTCGCCATGACCTTGCAGGAAGCGGAAGACGCGGTGCGCGACATGCTCTCCGGCAATGCCTTTGGCGAAGCGGGCTCCCGGGTGGTGATCGAGGAGTTTCTGGAGGGGGAAGAGGCGAGCTTCATCGTCATGGTCGATGGCGAGCACGTGCTGCCGATGGCCACCAGTCAGGATCACAAGCGGGTTGGCGACGGTGATACCGGCCTCAACACCGGCGGTATGGGGGCTTATTCCCCGGCGCCTGTAGTGACCGCCGAGGTACATCAGAAGGTGATGGAGCAGGTGATCATGCCGACCGTGTGCGGCATGGCGGCCGAGGGCAACGTCTACACCGGTTTCCTCTACGCCGGTCTGATGATCGACGGTGCAGGCAATCCCAAGGTGATCGAGTTCAACTGCCGCTTTGGTGATCCCGAGACCCAGCCCATCATGCTGCGGATGCAATCCGATCTGGTGGAGCTCTGCCTGGCCGCTTGCGAAGGCAAGCTGGATCAGAAAGAGGCCATCTATGATCCCCGCGCCGCCATCGGCGTGGTGTTGGCGGCGGGAGGCTATCCCGGCGATTACAGTACCAATCACCCCATCAGCGGCTTGCCGGTGGATGAAGTGGCAGGAGAGAAGGTGTTCCATGCCGGTACCCGCCTGGAGGGCGATACCAGCCTGACCGCTGGCGGTCGTGTACTGTGCGCCACGGCGCTGGGCCATACGGTTGCAGAGGCTCAGCAGCGTGCCTATCAGCTCGCTGGCCGCATCAAGTGGGATGGCGTCTTCTACCGCAAGGATATCGGCTGGCGCGCCATTGCTCGCGAACAGGAGTAACTGACGCCAGCAAATGGCTAGTTGATTCAGACCCCGCTACGGCGGGGTTTTTTGTCGCTGTTTACCGCTTTCAACCATCCTCATGATGCGCGTCACCAGCGTTCAATCAGTTACCAAGCGCAAACAAGCGCGGTATATCTGTCACTATTTGCCACAAAAAACAGCATTTTTCACAAACGTTTCACCATGAGTCATGGCATCATGCTGGTGATGAATTCTTGTTTGGATTCATAAGTACCCCTAACAATTCGAGCATGTCGTTATATAAGGAAATCCCATGTTGAAAACCGTCCGCCCCCTGCTGCTGCCCCTGATGTTTGGCCTGATGACCCTGCCTGCTGTGGCGGGGGATCTGGAACAGCCGATGAAGAAGATTGGCTTCAACTACAAGCAGGCCGTCAAGGCTGATGATGCAGCCACCATGGAGAAGCACATCAACGAGATGAAGGCCCAGCTGGATGTGGCCAAGCAGAAGAACATGCCGGCCGCCAAGAAAGAGAAATTCCTTGAAGGGATGAATGAGGTACAGACCGAGCTGGACGCCAGCCTGGCCGCACTCAAGGCGGGTGATGAGGCCAAGGCGCGCGAACATCTGGCCAAGGTCAACGACCTGAAGAAGGAGTACCACAAATATGCCAAGCAAAAAGGGTGAGTCCTTTCGCTGGGATCCGCTGGTTCGCCTGACCCACTGGGGCTTGGTGGCGGTCTGCATCGGCAACCTCTGGGTTAACGAAGCGGGCGAGGAGTGGCACGAGTGGCTGGGTTACGGCGCCATTGGGCTGGTCTCCTTGCGTCTGCTCTGGGGGCTTACTTTTGCCCGTGGCTACGCTCGCCTTGGTGCCCTCATCCCCAGTGGTGAGGATTTTCGCCAGCAGGCGCGCGAGATGCGTGAGCGGCAGCCTCCGGCACCGGGTCATCACGGTAGCGGCAAGCTGGCCGTGTGGGCGCTCTGGCTGGTTGTGCTGGCCACCGCTGGCAGCGGCTGGTTTCAAAATACCGAGACGGGATTTGAACTGGGAGCTGACGAGTGGCATGAGTGGTGCGTGGTGGCACTACAGGGGCTGATAGGTCTGCACCTGCTGGCCATCGTCTTCACCTCCTGGCGTCAGCGCAGCAATCTGGTTACCCGGATGCTACCCGCCGGGCGTCGATCGTCCATCCAGAGCGGCAGCAACGAGCAAACCTGAGGCTCAGCATTAGGCTCCTTGTCTCTGAGTGAGGCGCCTGATCCGGACCCTGCCCAGACCCGCCCATGGCGGGTCTTTTCTAT
>NZ_JBFODN010000284.1:0-1869 GCF_040908345.1 Aeromonas sp. R3-1 | reverse complement strand
GGCAACACCCAGGGGGTTATCGCCGGAGATGTCTCTATCAGCGCCCTTATCTCGGACATTCTGACGGTCACTACCGAGGGGACTTACGCCATTCTGGTCGACAGCAACGGCACCATCATCGCGCATCCCGATGCCTCCCTGAGTCTGAAACCCGCCACAACGCTAGCCCCCGAGTTGACCGCGTCTTACATCAATCAGATCGCTCATGACGGTACGATCAACGAGCTGGTGATCAGCGGTAAGAAAGAGGTCTTTGACTTTAACGCGATCCCCAACACCAATTGGTATTACGGCATGATGGTAGATGACGAAACCGCTTACCAGTCGGTACGCCGCATGGTCACCTCCTCCCTTATTCAGGGACTTATCACCATATTGATCGTGGCTGGCTTCTCCTATGTCGCCATCAACAGCTCGCTAGCGCCTCTGAAAACCCTGGGCGAGGCAATTGCCGACCTCTCCCGTGGCAACGGCGATTTGACCCGCCGCCTCAAGATCGAGCGTGAAGATGAGGTGGGCGCGGTTGCCAAACACGTCAATACCTTCATTGAGCGGCTCCATGCGATGGTGCAGGACATTTCCAACTCTTCCGGCCAACTCAACCAGCAGGCCAAGTCCTCCCACAGCATGGCAGAGAAAGCCAATGAGGGGCTGGCACGCCAGCAAAACGAGATCACTCAGATCGCCACAGCGGTCCACGAGATGTCGGCAACTGCGGTCGATGTTGCCAGCAACGCCGAGCAAACCGCCGAAGCGGCCCGCAGCTCCTCCAGCAGTTGTGAGCATGGCAAGCAAGTGATCGCCCGAAACCAACGCTCCATCACCGATCTGGCCACCCAGGTGGAACAGGCCTCCAACATCATTCAGGAACTGGAGAGGAACGCCCAGGAGATCAACACCATCCTCTCCACCATTCAGGGCATCGCCGAGCAGACCAACCTGCTGGCGCTCAACGCCGCCATCGAAGCGGCGCGGGCCGGTGAACAGGGCCGTGGCTTTGCGGTAGTGGCCGACGAGGTGCGCGTTTTGTCACAACGAACCCACAGCTCGACTGTCGAGATCCGCAGCATGATCGAAACCCTGCAACGCAATACCCAGGGAGCAGTCAGCGCCATGCATGAAGGCCAACAACTGGCCCAGAACAGCGTGGATGACGCCAACAACGCCACACATGCGCTGGAGCAGATCACCACTTCGATCAACCAGATCTCCGATATGGCGACCCAGATCTCCAGCGCAGCCGAAGAGCAACGGGCCGTCACCGACGAGGTAAGCCGCAACATTCAGGCGGTCAAAGATGTCTCGGACGAACTGGCAGTGGATGCAGACAGTTCGCGCCATCTCTCTGAACAACTTAAAAATATTTCGGGTGAACTGAGTAATCAGGTCGGCATGTTTCGCATATGAGTATCAATAAAGAGGACCGCCAGACACCAATGCCAGTAAATTAAGTATTCGTTTGTGTGACTAGATGTTCAAAATTCAGAATATCGAAGAACATTTCTACAATTAAAGGGTTCACTAGGCTCTAGCCCTGACCGGCAAGCAATAACAAGAGGGAGGCATCATGCCTCCCTCACTCTTTAGCACTGAACAATTAAAAAATATCCGCCTCACCAAAGTGACATCTAAGGAAGGTGCGAATAAGCGGGGAAATTCTTCTCGGCTGACGCAGTCATTTCATTTCTTCATGTTTGAGCCGATTTTTTCTCCCGTAAATGCCTTGAATCAGCCTATTTAGACCGTTTCTTCGCCATTTAAGGCGTTATTCCCAGTTTTTAGTGAGATCTCTCCCACTGACGTATCATTTGGTCCGCCCGAAACAGGTTGGCCAGCGTGAATAACATCGCCAGTTGGTTATCGTTTTTC
>NZ_JBFODN010000283.1:0-2546 GCF_040908345.1 Aeromonas sp. R3-1 | reverse complement strand
GTGATGTTTACATTCACCTTGATGCCACCCACCACCGGGTCGCCATCGCCATCCTGCGCCGCAAAGGTAAAACCATCGGTCAGCAACTTGACGATGTTCTCTGCATCACCCGATACCAGCAGGTTGTCTGCCAGGGTGAAGGTGTACGAGCCATCTGCATCCACCTGCAAGCTGGCCGCCGCTCCAGTTGCTTCAGCCTGCACCGCGCCGTTCGCATCAAAGTACACCGTCACAGAGGTCTGGCCTTCATCAATGGTGGCCATACCACCGCTCCAGCTCACACCAGTCACCTTGCCAAAGCCGTCCGCACCCCAGGCAACGTTGTCCACTATGCTGCCTGTGACTGATAACGGCTCGCGCTCACCAGCGTCATTACCCTCTGACTCATCCTCGCCACGCAAGGCCTGCAAGTCATCCTCATCGACGTCAACAGTGTCACTGCCCCCTGTTTGCTTGAGCACCGGCACATCATCTTCCACCTTGATGGCAAAGCTCCCTGCCGGGAAACCATCGGTCAACGGGTCGCCATCACCATCGCTGGCCGTCAGTACGCCAGAGAAGTCGATACCCACGCCAGCCAGTTGTTCGCCGTCATCACCATCCGCTGTCGGATGGTCCAGCGGACCAATCAGGGTAAAGCTGTAGCTGCCATTTGCCCCTACGGTCAGGGTAAAGACCGGCACACCGTCTGCACTGGCGGTCAACACATTGCCCACCACGCTGTAGCTCAGCGCCACACCGCCACTGGTCAGCTCCTGCCCCACCAGACTACTGACATCACTGCCCAGACCAAAGCTACCTGCCCCATCGGCACCAAAGTTGACCAGCGTATTAAGGGTGCCAGCCAGCCCTGTTGCGCTCACACTCTGGTCAGACCCTTCGCTGTTGCCGCTGGTCAGCGCATCTTCCTGCACTTGACCACCCAGAGTTGACCCGATATCACCAGCCAGAGTGGGAATGTCATCCAAAATAGTGATATCAAGGGTATCGCTAGCCGTGTCGCCATCGCTATCAGTCAAAACGACACTAAAGCTCTCGCTCAAGGAGGTGTCATTGGCAGGTCTTGTGTGGTTTTCATTGTCGCCAAGGGTATAGCTGTAGCTGACTTGTCCTGCACCAGTCACAGGGTTGTAGGTCACCGCGGTAATTGTCAGGACATTTCCTAACGGGCTAATAATTGACAGGGGAAAAGAGGTAGCAGATTGACCATTGGTGATGAGCGTAACGTTACCCAGAGCAAGACTTTGGACACCATCCTGGGCATTGAAGGTAAACACCCCACTTTGAGTTAACGCGGCATCGTTAGGTGCCGAACCGTCGGCCAAGTTGGCATCACTGACCAACACCTCTCCCCCTTCCTGAGTAAGCCCATCAAGACTTACCTCCTCATCTACCGGAGTAATGGAGATAACGAGTGTTGAAGTCACTGTGTCCTGGCCATCAGTCACCTGATAATTAACCGGGGGAACTGCGCCATCATAGTTAGGAGCCGGAGTAAAGGTATAGCTCCCATCCGGATTGATGATCAGCGTGCCCACTCCGGTAATGGTGGCAACAACACCGGCAGGGACTCCGATATTGATACCCCAGTCATATGAAACGATAGAGGCATCAGCAGGCCCATCTGGATTGGTACTATTGTCGAGTAAATTCCCACTGACCTGAGTGTCTTCCTGGGTCTCGGCGGTTTCGCCCAAATCATCAAGCTGATTTTCAAGAATCAAATCTTCGGCCTGATTTTCATTGATGACAGCGGCCGTATCGTAGGTGGTATCAAACCCTGCAGCCGCTATCGTGGCATCGCCTGTTCGATCAATTGTTACGAAACCACCATTACCACTGGCCCCCGCAACCCCACCAATACCGCCACCACCACCGGCCGCTGGTGCCCCACCAGCAGCAGAAGCCTCAAAGTTTTGAGTCGGGTCAACACCCTGCAGAATCGATTCTTGCAATGCGGCAATATCTGAAGGTGCGCCTTCCTGGCTGGCCGCCACTTGCGGTTGAGCAGGTTCAGCGGACTCGGAACCTGCCGGTACATCCGATGCAGGAGTATCGTCATAAGGGGAAAGAGCCAGCTTGGCGTCATCAGCTATGGCCAATTTTGCTCCGGGTTGGAGAATTTCCCCTTTTTGCAGAGGGCGGCTGCTTCCATCAGCCAGCACAATCTCCACATTGCCTTCTATAGCTGAGACAACCACGGACTTGTCGATGATTTGGGTACGCATATCCATTGCTCCAAGGTGACAGATCTTGATGTCTACACCGTAGAAGGAGATAGCGCGCTGTTCCGTTGCAAAAAAGCGTACGTTCGAGAGGAATTCAACAAATGGACGGAAAAAAATCGAAGAGTTGGAATTTCTTAATACAAATCAGAACCCTAGACACAGCTCCATTCAAGGCTGACCTTGAGTTGGTTATAGAAAAATGGCGAAAAGAGAAGTGACTGGTATAAAAAAGGCTATGTCCCAATTACGTGTTGCATGGGGCGCCCCAGCGCCTCATGCAAACATGTTTTGATATTTACGCCTTTTCCGTAACGCTCC
>NZ_JBFODN010000282.1:0-19720 GCF_040908345.1 Aeromonas sp. R3-1 | reverse complement strand
TGAAACGCGGTAGCGCCGATGGTAGTGTGGCATTCGCCATGCGAGAGTAGGACACTGCCAGGCACCCAATACAAAAAACCCCGCTCATCGAGCGGGGTTTTTTATTGCCTGCAATTTATTGAATCGTCTGATATTTGGCCTGACTTATTCCTTTCTTCTGTTTTTATTGTTACTCGCTGTTGTCTTTCGGTTCAACGAATAGCCTGATGTTACGCTTTTACTCTTTCTTCATGTAAAGCAGTTACTGCTGTATGGCAGGGCTGGCATCGCCATAACCAGTGAATCCCATGATCGCCTATACGTCGTGATCTCTTGCTTGGGATCTCTGCTTCCTGAGTTAGCTGCTCCCTCTTTTTAAGCCGCAACCCCATCGTCCCTGCTTTTCTATGACTGTATTAATCGGCTATGACTTTATTCCGAAGAGGGGTTATTGGCGGTACCAACATGCTGGAGCTGCGGTTGCTGCGTGTTGTCGTTGTGGTTTGGGGAATAAGAAAGTGGACTGGGATGTGCGCAGTAACTCAGATCTTCGAGGTTGATTGGTGATTTTCTGGTGGTTATTGAGCCCGCAGACGGGAAGATTAGGAGGATGTTGAAGAAGACTAATGTGTTGAGAGCTATGAGGAATGAAAAATCGCAGGCAAATAAAAAGCCCACGCAACATGGTTGCATGGGCTCGGTATGAATGGCGGAGGAGGTGGGATTTGAACCCACGGATGGTCGCCCATCGCCGGTTTTCAAGACCGGTGCATTCAGCCGCTCTGCCACCCCTCCGCAGCAGTGCGGCGAATATTACCATGCTGATCCGGCTTGTAAATCCCCGTCCGGTTCGATTGCTGGTTAATTGCGCTAAATGACATGAAAAAGTGGCAATCAGGGCGCATCAAGCGCTTTTTTGGCCAGATAACTTGACTTGAAAACAGACTCAACCACTATAGTGGCCTCTATCATATCCTCTGCAAGATAACGTTATGACTATTAAAAATGCCCTGTTTTGCGCGCTGGCTGGTGTGACCCTGCTGGCGACGCCGGTACATGCAAGCGAGCTGACCAAAAGCGATGTCGAGCAAATCGTTCGCGACTATCTGGTCAAGAATCCCGAGATCCTGGTCGAGATGTCCAATGCCCTGCGTGCCAAGCAGGAGAGCCAGCAGGCCGAGAGTGACAAGGCGCTGATCAAGGCTCACTCCAAGCAGCTTTATGCCAACCAGGATCCCGAGATGGGGAATCCGAAGGCGTCGCTGACCATTGTGGAGTTTTTCGATTACAACTGTGGTTACTGCAAACGGGCCCATCCGCTGGTCAAGCAGCTGATGGCGGAAGACAAAGACATCCGGTACATCTACAAGCAGTTCCCCATTCTGAGCGAGTCCTCCTACTTCGCAGCCCGTGCTGCGCTGGCGGTCCAGCTGGGTCAGCCTGACAAGTACCAGGCGTTCCATGAGAAGCTCTATACCCATCAGGGCCCGCTCGCTGATGAAGCACAGGTCAAGCAGTTGGCTGTGGCGGCTGGTGTGAACTGGAGCAAGGTGGAGGCCAAGATCAAGGATGGCAGCATTGACCAGAACCTCGGTACCAACCGTGCGCTGGCTGAAGCGCTCGGTATCTCCGGTACCCCGGCCTTCATCATCGGTGATCAGATCCTGCGCGGTGCTCCCCGTGATCTGGCCAGCCTGAAGGGGTTTATCAAGGACGTGCGTGCCGGCAAGAGCATTCAATAAGCGGTTGTCATGGTCGAGGGCCCAGCGCCCCGGCCAGATACAGAAAGAGGGTCGGTATCACTACCGGCCCTCTTTTTTATTATGTCCTTTGGCACAAGTGGTCGTCGCGAAAGGACCATAACAACGTGCTCAGGACCCGGCCTGTTGGCCTCAGTAACAAGTATTAGCAGAGTCGTTCGGAGTCTATTGATAAATATTTCACCTTGCAGAGGCGTGTCGTGAGCATTGCTTAATTCCGGTCAAGATTTTTTCTGCTGCTTGCCTTAGAATCGCCGCCCGTTGCAGGAGAAACCTCTATGTTAGTTGATATTTTACGGCTGGTTTTTATAGCCGGAGGCCTCGTATTCATCTTTATGCTGGTGCAAGCCTGCTGGCGGAAGAAGCAGAGTGGATCCTTTGAGGCGACCCCCTTCTGGCCGGTGGCGTTGATCGGTGGGGTTGCCAACTTCCTCGATACCCTGGGGGTGGGCAGCTTTGCGGTAAAGACCGCCTGCTACAAGCAGTTCAAGCTGATCGATGATCGGGTGCTGCCGGGTACCCTCAATGGGCAGTGCGTGCTGCCGACCGTGACTCAGTCGCTGATCTTCGTCGGCGCAGTAGCGGTGGAGCCGCTGACGCTGATCAGCATGATGATGGCCGCCGCAGCGGGCGCAGCCTGGGGCGCTCGCCATGTGGCCTCGTTTGATCGGCAGACCATCCGGTTGGTGATGGCTATCTCCTTACTGGTCGTTGCAGGGCTTATCTTTGCCGGTCTGCTGGGGCTTTTCCCTGTAGGCGGCGATGCGATGGGGCTCAGCGGCTACAAGCTGGCGATCGCCCTGCTTGGCAACTTCATCTTTGGAGTGCTGATGAATGTCGGTATCGGCTTGTTTGCCCCCTGCATGACGCTGGTTTATCTGCTGGGGATGAATCCGCTGGCGGCGTTTCCCATCATGATGGGCTCCACCGCCGTGCTTAGCGTTTTCTCCGCAGGCACTTTTATCCGCAAAGGGGCGTTTGATGCCAAAGCCGTGCTGGCGGTGGCCATCTTCGGCCCCATCGGTGTGGTGCTGGCAGCCATGCTGGTCAAATCCATGGATATGGAGATGCTGAAGTGGCTGGTTGCCTTTATCGTCATCTATACCTCCTGGACCATGTACGCTTCCTGGCGGGCGGCGCGTCGCTCCCCTGTGCAGCTGACGGTGGAGAGCGCAGGCTAGCCTGTACCAGTGCCGCTTCGGCCTTGGCCCCCAGAAAAACATAGAGGCCAAGCGCCAGCAGCAAACCCACCGCACACCCCATCACTCCGACCGCTGGCCAGAGCAGCTCGTTCTGGCCGAGCGAGCCTTTGAACAGCAGCAACAGCCCCTCGATGGAGACCGCGATCAGAATGGCAGCGATAAAGCGGGTGATGGTGCGGCGAATGGCGCTGTGGCGGAAGATATCCTTATGCAGCAGTACCTCCTCTTCCAGAATGGTCTTGCCCAGATCGAACACCGCCAGTGCCAGCGTCAGGAAGATGATGGCGCTAAAGGCGCCGAGCTGGTTCTGCTGCTCGCCGCACAATAGCTGGTAGAGCTGCTCCAGCCCGTGCCAGATCAGGGTGGCGACGATCAAAAACAGCGCCATGCTGAGCACCACATAGACCGCCTTGAACCAGGGCATGGCGCGGCGGCGCTCCCTGTCTCCCATCAACCAGCCAATCAGCTGATTCAGACAGACGGTGATCTCCCGTCCTTGCCCCTGCACGATGAGGTGCAACCGGTTATGGGCGGCCGGTGCCGCAGGCTGGATGCACATCGGCCCCTGATAGTGGTCAATGCTGACCACAAAGGGATACCCCTTGAGCGAGACAAGGGGGGCGCTGAGCAGCCCCTGCAGTAGCGGGGTCAACTCCTCCTGATACTCCTGATAGCGCCGCAGCACATCGATGGGGCTCATCTCTGCCATATGGACCTCGGTGACGTGGGCTCTTGTGGTGAATGTGCAAATAGTGGGCCTGCTTTATGACAGGGATGGCGGGGCAAGTTGCACCAGAGGATGACAAATCGGTGGATGATGAGGGGGTAATGCACCAGAAATGGGCGTATTGCCGCCCTGTGTGGTGATGGAGTCTCTGTAATAGAAAAGGGCCCGTGACGGGCCCTTTGCGACAACCAGTGGCGATTTAGCCAGCCAGCTTGGCGAAGCTGCGCTCGGCGGCAGCCAGGGTATGTTCGATCTCCTTGTCGCCGTGAGCCAGTGACAGGAAGCCCGCCTCGTAGGCGCTCGGCGCCAGATAGACACCCTCTTCCAGCATCAGATGGTAGAAGCGCTTGAAGCGTTCCATATCGCAGCGAGTGACCTGCTCGTAGCGGGTGATTTCGGGCTCGTCGGTGAAGAAGAAGCCGAACATGCCGCCCACATAGTTGATGGCGAGCGGGATGCCGTGTTTGGTGGCGGCCGCTTTCAGCCCTTCTGCAACCCGCGCAGTCTTGGCGCTCAGCTGCTCATAGAGACCCGGCTCCAGCAGCAGATCCAGCATGGTCAGACCGGCTGCCATGGCCACCGGGTTACCGGAGAGAGTACCCGCCTGATAGACAGGGCCGGTCGGTGCGATGTGTTGCATCACCTTCTTCTTGCCGCCGAAGGCGCCAACAGGCATGCCAGCACCGATGATCTTGCCGAGGGTGGTGAGATCCGGGTCGATGTTGTAGTGACCCTGAGCACCGCGCAGGGAGACGCGGAAGCCAGTCATCACCTCGTCCAGGATCAGCAGGGCACCGAACTCGTCACAGATGGCGCGCAGCCCTTCCAGGAAGCCGGGGACCGGCGGGATGCAGTTCATGTTGCCAGCGACCGGCTCGACGATGATACAGGCGATTTCGCTGCCGTACTGGGTGAAGGCTTCACGCACCGAATCCAGATCGTTGAAGACGCAGGTCAGGGTGTGTTTGGCGAAATCGGCTGGAACGCCCGGGCTGTTCGGTTGACCCAGGGTCAGGGCGCCGGAACCTGCCTTGACCAGCAGGGAGTCGGCGTGGCCGTGGTAGCAGCCCTCGAATTTGACGATCTTGTCGCGGCCGGTGTAGCCACGGGCCAGCCGGATGGCGCTCATGGTGGCTTCGGTGCCGGAGTTCACCATTCGCACCTGCTCCATGGAGGGGACGATTTGGCGCACTTTCTCGGCCATCAGCACTTCGATCTCGGTCGGCGCACCGTAGCTCAGCCCTTTCTCAACGGCCTTGATGACGGCGGCCTTGATGGCCGGGTGGTTGTGACCCAGCAGCATGGGGCCCCAGGAGCCGATGTAATCCACGTAGGCCTGACCATCCACATCATAGAGATAGGCGCCATCGGCGTGATCGATGAAGCGGGGCGTGCCGCCGACCCCATTGAAGGCGCGGACCGGTGAGTTGACGCCACCCGGAATGGTCTGGCGGGCCTGTTCAAACAGCTGATCTGATTTTGACATGGATCATCCTTAATGGGATTTTGGGCGTCACACAAGGGATTGCAGCCGATTGAGACTCGGCAGGTCGGAGCATCAGGAGTATGCTTTGCGCTCTCGCCACCCGGACTCTCGGTCTGCTCCCGTGACAAAAATTTAACGGGCCGACTATAGCAGAAAGCCCCAGCCCTGGGCAGCCGAGCAACGCGCCGGGTGATCCTGATCTCAGCTAGCTGACGATATGGTTTTTCCAAGTTGGTGTAACAAGATGGCGCAACAAGCTCTCTCCTCTGAAGCCGATACCTCTTCGCGGGGGCCGTTTTCCCGCATTATCCGGCAAGACAAGATGCCCTTGCTGGTTCTGTTGCTGGCGGCGCTGGTCGGCACCCTGGCCGGACTGGTGTGCGGTCTGTTCGAATCTGGTGTCCACTGGCTGGCAGAACAACGTATCGCCTTGCTGGCAGACCGTCCCTGGTGGCAGCTCGGTCTGCTTGGCTTTGGCTTCAGCGCCTTGCTGGGATTTGTCGGTTACTTCCTCACTCATACCTTTGCCCCGGAAGCGGGCGGCTCCGGCATTCCCGAGATCGAGGGGGCGATGGACGATCTGCGCCCGGTGCGGTGGTGGCGGGTATTGCCGGTCAAGTTCTTCGGTGGCATCTGCACCCTGAGCTCCGGCATGGTGCTGGGGAGGGAGGGGCCATCGGTGCAGATCGGTGGCAACCTTGGCAAGATGGTGGCGGATATCTTCCGGTTGCCCAAGGAGCATGGCCACGCCCTGTTGGCAGCCGGTGCGGCGGGCGGTCTGGCGGCAGCCTTCAATGCGCCGCTGGCGGGCATCCTGTTCGTAATGGAGGAGATGCGGCCGCAGTTTCGCTACTCTTTTCTGGCCATCAAGGCGGTGGGGATCTCCGCCATCATGGCGACCCTGATGTTGCAGAACATGAAAGGCCAGGGGGCGGTGATCACTCTGCCCCACTACGATGCGCCCGCCCTCAAGGCACTCTGGCTGTTCCTCTTTATGGGGGCCACCTTCGGGGTGCTCGGTTTTGTCTTCAACAAGCTGGTGCTGGCCTGTCAGGATGGTTATCTGGCGTTGCACCAGAACAAGCGCCACCGTTTTGTGGCCATCGGCATGCTGGTCGCCGGAACGTTTGGCGTGCTGTCGCTGTTTGCTCCCGCGGTGACGGGGGGCGGCACCGAGCTTATTCCCCATCTGATGGGGGATGAGTATGCGATGGCGACCCTGTTCCTCATCTTTTCGGTGCGGCTGGTTGCGACCCTCATCTGCTTCTGCTCCGGTGCCCCGGGCGGGGTGTTTGCGCCGACCCTGGCGTTGGGCACCCTGTTTGGCGTGGTGTTTGGCCATCTGTTTCATGCGGCGTTTCCGGAGCTTGGCATCGAGCCCGGCGCCTTTGCCATCGCCGGAATGGGGGCGCTGTTTGCTGCCACCGTGCGTGCCCCCATTACCGGTATCGTCTTGGTCACCGAGATGACCGACAACTATCAGCTGATCCTGCCGATGATGATTACCACAGTGGGAGCCACCCTTGTGGCGCAAGCGCTGGGCGGTCGTCCCATCTATTCTCAGATCCTGGAGCGAACTTTACGGCTTGCCGCGCGTCAAAAGCGGGGTGATGGCAGCGCCACGGCCAGTTAATTTTTCCCTTTATCACCAGTGACCCCGGTCCGGGCGGTATAGTGAAGGGAGAGGCGCAGCCGTAAATGGCGTGATAACGGGATGAGGGGCTATGTCCAATCTATTGAAGTTATTGGTCGTGTTAGCCGTTGGCGGGCTCATTGGTTACTTTGTCGGTAACCGTCAGGAGCTGGCCCAGAGCAGTCTGTTGGTGGTACAGCAGGAGACGCTGGATCGTCAGGGCAAGGCCATCGGCCAGCTCAAGACCGAATTGGGGGTGAAAGATACCCAGCTGGCGACCCAGAAAGCGGCCTTCGAGCAGTTGCAGACCACCTTGAAGAGTCAGGAGGCGCAGGTGCAGGAGCTCAAGCGTCAGCTGGCCTTTTTCGAGCGGATCATGCGCCCTACCGGCGAACAGGTGGGGGTGGTGATCGACAACCTGACTCTGCAGGAGACCAGCATTCCCGGTCGCTACCACTATCGTCTCGCCCTGACCCAGCCTGCCAAGAAGCGGGAGCTGTTTCGTGGTCAGGTGCAGATCCGGGTCGAGGGGAGCCTGGCTGACAAGCCGAAGACACTGACCGGTCGCGATCTCGGGATGAAGGTGAGCGAGTGGCGTTATGCCCTGCGTTATTTCCAGCTGCTGGAAGGGAATTGGCAGTTGCCGGAAGGCTTTGTGCCGGATCGGATCCGTGTCACCATCAACAAGGATGGCAGGCAACCGGCGCAAGAGCTGCTGGTTGAGTGGGGCGAGGTGATCAAGCCGCTGGTCGCCGCACCGCCTGCTCCGGTTCCCGCGGCCGGTTAAACGTGGTGAATACTTGAACTGAATGGTCGGGTATTGGATAATTTCGCGGTTTCCATGTTTGTGGATCTAATGGTTGTGAGGTCAGTAATGAGTGCAGTAGCAGAAGCCCCGCTGCCCATCCAGATGACGGATGCGGCGGCCAACAAGGTGAAGAACCTGATCACCGAGGAAGAGAATCCCGAGCTGAAGCTGCGGGTATACATCACGGGTGGGGGCTGCTCCGGTTTCCAGTATGGCTTTACCTTTGATGAGAAGATCAACTATGGGGACACCGTAGTCGAAAAGAATGGCGTCACCATGGTGATCGATCCCATGAGCCTGCAATATCTGGTAGGCGGCAGTGTGGATTACACCGAGGGTCTGGAAGGTTCACGCTTTACCGTGACCAACCCCAATGCCACCACGACCTGTGGCTGTGGCTCCAGCTTCTCCATCTGATCGGCGTTATCGGTCTGATGAAACGGCTCTCGGCAACGAGGGCTGTTTTTGTTTGTGGTGATCAGTGTGCTCCATCAAACAGCATTTCTCTCAAACAACAAAGGCGCCTTGGTGGCGCCTTTGTTGTTTCAGGATGGCTTAGCGGGAGCTTGCCGCCGCGACCAGCGGGATCCGGTTCACTGCCTTGCCCATGTAGGCGAGGGTGATGGTCACAATGATGCAGGTGAAGCTCAGCCACATGTAGGGCAGGTAGTCGAGGGTTGCCACCCCCAGTACCCCGGCCATGAAGATGCCGTTGTCGCTCCAGGGCACCATGCCGCAGGTGAGGGTGCCGCCAAACTCGGCGTTGCGAGAGAGGTTCTTGCGCGCCAGTCCCAGTCGGTCGTAGTTCTTGGCCATGATCTTGGGTGTCAGGATCAGCGACACATACATTGCTGAGCCGAACACGTTGGCCAGAAACGCGGTGCCGATGGTGTGGCTGGTCAGGCTGCCGACGCTATTGATGCGCTTCTCGAAGGCGCTGGCGATCACTTCCAGAATGCCGACCTTCTCCAGCAGGCCGCCAAACCCGAGACCGAAGATGATGACCGCGACCGAGCCCAGCATGGACTCCATGCCGCCGCGCCCGAGAATGTTGTCGATAAAATCGATGCCGGAGGTGATGGCAAACGGACTATAAGCCGAGTGCATTGCCTTGACCGGATCCATGCCCTGGAAGGCGATGGCCCAGATCAGGCCCAGCAGGGCACCGAAGCTGATCACCGGGAAGGCGGGCTTGCGATTGGCCAACAGGCCCAGTACCAGCACCACCGGCACTATGGCCAGCGGGGTGATATTGAACTGGTTGTCGAGCGCCTCCATCACCAGATTGACCTGCTCTAGGCTGACATTACCCGAATACTGCATGCCCACTACGGTGAATAGCACGGCAGTGATGACATAGGAGAGCAGGCTGATGGGCAGCATCCCCTTGATATGCTCCACCACGTCGACGTTGGACATGGTGGACGCCAGCACTACTGAGTCGGAGAGCGGAGAGAGCTTGTCACCGAAGTAGACGCCGGAGAGCACGGCACCGGCTACCAGTGGCGCAGGCACGCCGAGGCTGTGGCCGATCCCCATCATGGCGATACCGGCGGTGGCGGCAGAGCCCCAGGAGGTGCCGGTGGCCAGCGAGGTCAGGGAGCAGATGATCAGGGTTGCCAGCAGGAAGATGGACGGATGGATCACCTTGAGGCCGAAGTAGATGATGCTGGGGACTATGCCGCCGGCAATCCAGGTGCCGACCAGAGCACCGACGGAGACCAGGATCAGAATGGCCCCCATCCCCTTGGCAACGCCGTCAACGGCAGCCTGCTCCAGGGATTTGTAATCGTGGCCGAGTTTGATGCCAAGCCCCATGATGACGAACCAGGCGATGAACAGCGCCAGCTGGATCGGCAGATCGAGCACGCTGGTGAACGAGAATGCCAGGGCCAGGAAAATGGCCAGACAGGCAAATACCTGTGCCATGCCCGGTAGTCGGATGTGGTTTTGTTGGTTTTGCATAGATACTTCCTAAACTCTTGCTCGCCAAGGTCACTCCCTCTCGTCCTGTGGATACATCGATCCCGAGGAGGCAACCCAAAAAGAGGCCGCAATCTACCACAAACCCGGCGGGTTAAAGCCCCATCAAATTGGCAAAAATGCACATTTGATTGAAAAAATCACAAATTAGTTGATCTCATAACCCGTTTTTGAGCGGCCTGTTGACACAAAGGGCTACATACGAAGCTTTCCCGTGACGCCACTTGCATCCCCAGTAGGTGAAGATGATAATTATTATCAATTGTTGATTGGGGAGAAAACAATGCGCTGGATATTGCGGGGTATGATGTTGCTGGTGGCGGTGGCCGTACTCGCATGGGGTCAGGATAAAGAGTACGGCACCTGGAGTGCCGGTTTTCTGCTGGCTGCCTGGATGATGCTGGAGCCCGGATTGCGGCCCGCCTTGATCTTGCTGCCAGTGGCCGGGTTGACCGGTATCGTTACCCTGCTCTGGCAGCAGCCCTGGTTATGAACTTTTGACGGGAGCCTGCTTGATCTTCTGCTGTGCCACCTTGAGCGATTCGACCACCAGCTTCTCCATTTCGGTACGCTTGGCGTCGGTCAGGAAGTAGATCATGTCGACATTGTGGCGAATATAGTGGGCCGGAAGCTGGTTGAGGGTGAGGCAGCAGAGGTCGGCCATCTGATCGCTGTTGAGCTTTTGCTGCAGCCCCTGTTTCTCAATCTCCTTGAGCACCAGATGTTCGTAAAAGTTGTGAATGTCGGTATCCAGTATCATATGCGTTCCTTGGCATGACGATGAGCGGGGAGTCGTCAAAAGCATAGCCATAACAAGGAGTAAAAACAAAAGGCCCATCACTTTCGTGATGGGCCTTTTGCGTAATGAATGGTGCGAAGAGAGGGACTCGAACCCTCACATCCGTGGGACACTAACACCTGAAGCTAGCGCGTCTACCAATTCCGCCACCTTCGCACACTGATTTTCTCCAGCTGGTTTTTAAATGCGGTTGGAGCGCATTGCTCTGTGTTTACATGTCAGAATCATGGTGCGAAGAGAGGGACTCGAACCCTCACACCCGGGGGGCACTAACACCTGAAGCTAGCGCGTCTACCAATTCCGCCACCTTCGCACATTCGGGTTTCCAGTCTGGATTTACATGCTGTCTGGATAAAGCATGGTGCGAAGAGAGGGACTCGAACCCTCACATCCGTGGGACACTAACACCTGAAGCTAGCGCGTCTACCAATTCCGCCACCTTCGCACATTGTGTTACCAGTTTTGATTTACATGCTGTCTGGAGAAGCATGGTGCGAAGAGAGGGACTCGAACCCTCACACCCGGGGGGCACTAACACCTGAAGCTAGCGCGTCTACCAATTCCGCCACCTTCGCACATCGGGTTATCAGTCTGGATTTATATGCTGTCTGATAAAAGCATCTGCAGTATGGTGCGAAGAGAGGGACTCGAACCCTCACATCCGTGGGACACTAACACCTGAAGCTAGCGCGTCTACCAATTCCGCCACCTTCGCATCACTGCGGAGGGGGATTCTATAGAGTTTTGGGGGAGCGTCAACAGCCAAAGGGGACTTTTTTCGCTGTTGACGCCCAAAGTGGCGCCAAGGGTACAAAACTTCAGCAATTAGCTGACGTTTGGCATTCAGTAACGGCCCAATGCACTCTGATACATCCGTTCATACTGGGTGACCGAGTCAGGCCAGTTGAAGCGGGTGCTCATGGCATTGCGCTGCACCTTGGTAAAACGCTCTTTGTCCTGCAGGAAATAGAGCAGGCTGCGGCGCATGGTATCGAGCAGGATGGCGGCAGTCGGATCGTTAAAACAGAAGCCGGTGGCATGCTCGGGATCGGCATCCCAATCCACCACGGTATCTTTCAGACCACCCACGGCGCGCACCAGTGGCAGAGTGCCATAGGCGAGGCTGTACATCTGGTTGAGGCCGCAAGGCTCGAACAGAGAGGGCATCAGGAAGAAGTCGGCACCGGCTTCGACCAGATGGGCCAGCCGATCGTCATAGGTGTTGATGAAGGCGAGCTTGCCCGGATAATCCCGAGCCATGGTTTGCAGTTGCGTGGCGAGCGCAGGATCGCCAGAGCCGACGATCACCACTTGTACCTGATGGTGGAGGAATTTCTCCAATGCAGGGAGCAGCAGGGGAACGCCCTTTTGCTCGGTCAGGCGGCAAACCATGCCGTAGATGGGCAAGTCCGCCACGGCCAGCCCCGCCTCCTGTTGCAGGCTCTGCTTGCAGATCTGTTTGCCTGCCATGTTGTCGATGCTGTAGGTCGCGGGCAGGAATTCGTCGAACTCCGGATCCCAGTCCTTGTAGTCGCAGCCGTTGAGGATGCCGCAGAGATCTGCCGCCCGTTGCTGGAAGATATGCGCCATGCCGTGGGCACCGAGGTGAGTCAGCAGCTCCTGGGCATAGTTGGGGCTGACTGCGTTGATCTTGTCGGCGTAGAGCACCCCGCATTTGAGCAGATTGACGTGGCCGTAGTCGTAGTTGATGCGGCGTTCGTAGTCGGCGATCTCGGGCATGGCCCAGAACTGCTCGCGGCCAAACACCCCCTGAAACGCCGCGTTGTGAATGCTGATCACGCTGCGGGTCTGCTGGAAGAAGGGGTTGTGGGCGTGGCGGGTTTTCAGCAGCAGTGGCAGCAGGCCGGTGTGCCAGTCATTGCAGTGGGCGATATCCGGGGCAAAGCCGAGCTGCTCGCAGGCATGGAGGGCTGCGGCCGAGAAGAAGGCAAAGCGCTCGCCATTATCCGGATAGGCCTGATTGTTCTCGGCGTAGAGCTGGGGACGATCGAAATATTGCGGGCAGTCGAGCAGATAGACGCAGACGTCATCCAGCTCCATCTGGTAGATGCGATAACCGATATCCGGCAGCCCGGGGTGGGTTGGCAACCAGCGTGACGCCACCAGTCTGGCCTCATCCCGTCGCTTTATCGTCTTGTAGAAGGGCAACATGATCCTGACATCATGTCCCTTCTGGGCCAGGTACATCGGCAGGGCTCTGGCGACATCGGCCAGGCCCCCGGTCTTGACCAGCCCCTCAACTTCCGAGGCAACAAACAGGATTTTCAGTGGGTTAATAGCCAACTCTTGCTCCCTTAGGTACCACCACGATACCGCCTTCGGATACGGTAAATCGCTCTCTATCGTGGTCCAGATTTTCACCGATAACGGTGCCTGGCGCAATTTCAACGTTTTTATCAATGATGGCGCGCCGGATGGAGCAGCCTTCACCAATCTTCACATCCCCCAGCAGCACGGATTCACTGATATGGCTGCACGCGCCGATATTGCAGCGAAAACCAAGGATGGATCGCTGGATCTGGCTGCCCTGAATGAAGCAACCGGCGGAGATCAGCGAGTTGGCGATCTTCACCTTGCACTCGTCGCTGTCGATGAAGGTTGCCGGTGGCAGCGCCGGATAGTGGGTGTGCAGGGGCCACTTGCGGTTATAGAGGGAGAAGGGGGGATTGTCGGCCACCAGGTCCATGTGCGCTTGCCAATAAGAGTCGAGGGTGCCCACATCCCGCCAGTAGACGTGCGGTTTCTCGCCGGGGATGACGTTGGTGCTGTAGTCATAGACATAGACGGGGGCACGTGGGTAGAGGCTCGGGATCACATCCTTGCCAAAGTCGTGGCTGGAGTTCTCCTCGGCGGCATCCCGCTTCAACTCGCGGCAGAGGGCATCGGTCTCGAAGATGTAGTTGCCCATGGAGACCAGCGCCTGGGTCGGATCGCCGGGAATGTGCTTGGGCTGCTTCGGCTTTTCCTGAAAGCCGATCATCCGCCCTTCGGTATCGACCTCGATCACCCCGAAGGCGCTCGCCTCTTCGATGGGCATGCGCAGGGCTGCGACCGTCATGGCGGCGTTCTTCTGCTTGTGGAAGGTGACCATCTGGCTCACATCCATCTTGTAGATGTGGTCGGAGCCGAAGATGCAGACGTGATCCGGTTCGGCCCGCTCGATAAAGCCGAGATTCTGGTAGATGGCATCGGCGGTGCCGTCATACCAGCGTTTGCCCATTCGCATCTGGGCCGGGATGGGATCGATAAAGCGGTCGGTGATGCCGACGATATTCCAGCCCTTCTTCATGTGCAGGTAGAGGGACTGAGATTTGAATTGGGTCAGTACATAGATGCGCAGAAAGTCGGCGTTGACGAAGTTGTTGAGGACAAAGTCGATTAGCCGGTAGCTGCCACCGAAGGGGACGGAAGGCTTGCTGCGGGTGGTGGTCAGAGGCTGCAGGCGAGTACCTTCGCCACCAGCCAGGATCATGGTCAAAATGCCTGCCATCGTATTTCTCTCCCTGAATTAACAACATGAAAAGGTTTTCAATGTTCGGTATAAAAACACCCCTAAAGGGGTGGTTTTTATCGTGTGCTTAATACCTTATCAGATGCCGGATGGCGCTCTCTAGCTGTTTTCTTGTGCTGCTTACACTTATTTACATTTTGCTCAGATAGACCTTGAATTTGGCATCACTGCTGATCACTTCAGTCCGTTTGAAGTGTGTCTCCAGTATAGGCTGGTAGCGCAAGAAGGCGTTGGCAACAATGGTCAGCGAACCATTTGGCAGCAAAAATTCCGGCGCCTTGGCCAGGAACTGCTCGGTTGCCGCATAGAAGGTTTTGAGACCCGCATGGAATGGCGGGTTGGAGACGATGTGTTGGAAACGGGTGGAGACATCCGAATAGACATCGGAAGCGGTGACCTTGCCCTTCAGACCGTTGATCGCCAGGGTGCGGCGGCTCGATTCGAGCGCCAGCGCGCTGATATCCACCATGTTGACCCGCAGAGCCGGATTGCGCTTGGCCAGCACAGACCCAATCACCCCGGCGCCACAACCGAAATCGAGCAATTCGCCCGTCATCGGCGGCACGGCGGCCAGCAGCATCTGGGTGCCGAGGTCCAGCTCGGCGGCGCTGAAGACGCCGGGCAGCGCCAGCACGGTCAGCTCGGTATCACCCGCCTTGCACTGATAGCGGCCAAACCAGCTATCCAGATCGAACGGGGCGACCGGTTTGCAGAGCTCACCATGATAGAGCGAGCAGCGGCGGGCCGAATCGCGCTTGATCGGCTTTTCGCCATAGGGGGCCAGCAGCTTGTCGGCGCCATTGATGCCGCCGCGGTTTTCTCCGGCCAGGAACAGATCGGCACCCGCTTCCAGCAAGGGGGTCATCATGGCCAGCAGATATTGTGCCTCGGCCTTGGCCTTGGGCATCAGCAGCAACAGGGCATCGAAGCGGGGGGCGCCACCGAGCTGGTGGTCGAACAGGATAGCCTCGCCGAGGGCGGCCTGCTGGCTGCGGTAGTAGCAGTAATCGGTGGTAAAGACGGTCAGGGTCTGGGCCAGGCTCGCCAGCTGGCGGGGATAGTCATCCTCCAGCGCGCCACAGACAAGTAGCCGCTTGCCGACAAAGAGGGCTTGGTTTCGTTCCAGCATCTGGCTGACGGCACTGATAGGGCTGCTCATCGGGTCTCTCCACGCAATTTTGGGCGGCCATTATACATAGCCCCTTTCGCCTTGACATTTATGCCGTGTTCCCGAAATATGCCCAGACACCATTTTTTGACCAGAGATGACGAAATGCGGTTCAACGGGTTGAAACGAAAGCACAAAAAAAGCCTGAAATTCGGGCCTGCCGACGTTCGCGCGTAACCTCTCATCCCTGAGAAGCTTCAAACCCCGGTTGCGCACATCGTACCGGGGTTTTTTATTGCCATATGCGCGTCATTTAGGAGAAGGAGATCCCATGTTTCAAGGTTCAATCGTTGCGTTGATCACCCCGTTTCGACAGGGAAAGCTGGATGAAGAGGCGCTGCTGCGTCTGGTGGAGTGGCATATCGAACAGGGCACTCACGGCATTGTGCCGGTGGGTACCACGGGGGAAAGCCCGACCCTGACCCATGACGAGCACTGCCGGGTGGTGGAGCTGGTGGTCAAACAGGTCGCTGGCCGCATTCCGGTGATCGCCGGGGCGGGTTCCAACAATCCGGTCGAAGCCATCGAGTACACCCTCCATGCCGAGCGGGTGGGGGCTGATGCCACCCTGCATGTGGCCGGTTACTACAACCGCCCCAATCAGGAGGGGCTCTACCACCACTTCAAGGCGGTACACGATGCCACCGCCAAGCCGATCATCGTCTACAACATCCCGCCGCGCGCCATCGTTGACGTGCAACCCGCGACCCTGGCCCGTCTGGCCGAGCTGCCGCGCATTGCTGGGGTAAAAGATGCCACCGGCGATCTGGCCCGCCCCTGGACCGAGCGCCAGCTGATCAAAAAGCCCTTCGCCTGGCTCTCCGGTGAGGATGCCACTGCGGTTGCTTACAACATCGGCGGGGGTCAGGGCTGTATCTCTGTGACCGCCAACGTGGCGCCCAAGCTGGTAGCCGAGGTGCAGAACCTCACGCTGGCGGGCAAGTGGCAAGAAGCGCGTGAGCTGCAAGACCGGCTGATTCCGCTCCATCAGGCGATGTTTGCCGAGCCGAGCCCGGCCGGTGCCAAGTATGCCGCTTCCCTGCTCGGTTTCTGCAGCGAGGAGTGTCGTCTGCCGGTGATGCCGCTGTCGGAAGCGACCCGCGAGCGTATTCGCAGCGCCATGCAGCAGCTCAACCTGCTGTAATGCAAAACGGGTGAGCCAAGGCTCACCCGTTTTGTTTTCGGCTTTTGTTTCCGGTCTTTATTTCCGACCTTTAGTACCGGTATGGCCACGCTCAGGCTGCGTGATGCAGCCAGGCGGCGATGGCCAGCTGCAACTCGACATACGCCGGATAGAGGAAGAGAGCGGCCAGCTCGGCAGGCCACTCGTTTTGCTCGCCCGACTGGGCTTGCAGATGGGCTTGCAGGTTGGTCAATGCTGGCAGCCAAGGTGCGGGTTGTGGCAGCGTGGCCGCACTGCGGGCGACCAGGTCGATCCCTTGGCACAGGGCCGCGAGTGCCTGCTGTTGAATGCCTTTATCCTGAGGATGCTCCAGCCAGAGCTGCTCGTGATGCTGCCAGTGACGCAGCCCCTCGCTTACCCCCGTTATGCCATCCATACCTTCATGTTCGACCAGCGCCTGCAGAGCCAGCGGTTTGCCAAGACCAGCCAGTCGATAGCCGCGCTGGGCCTTGGATTGGGCGCCGAGACGCAGTCCACCAAGCTTGGCGAGGCGTTGGGCCAGTGCAAACAGCGCCGCGGTCGCGCCTGATTTGAGCTCCAGTTCCAGCTCGTTGATGGTGGTGCTGCCTTGACTGCCGACGATCTCTCCCTGATCCCAGGCCAGCTCAATCTCGGCTCCCTCGAAGGCGATCAGCCAATGGCGGCGCAGGAAGTCGGTACGAAACTGAGCGACCAGCTGTTGCTGAATGTGGTCGCGCTCGGTCAGGGTCGGCCAAATCTCATCGGGAAAGGCCGAGAGGGTCGGCAGATCGCCGCTCACGGGGGTGTTGTACTCGGGTCTGGCGTGCAGGCCGCCCACCACCTTGCCGCGGCATTTGATGGTCTGTTCGGCAAAGGCATCGCAGCGGCGGATCCGCAGTCCCATCTCCAGCTGGCGCAGAGCCAAGGTCGGCGTATCGAAATAGACGTTGCCGAGCTGCTGTTGTGATGATTCTTTAATCTCAAGAGAATTCAGCAGGTTGGATAACTCGGCTTGAATGTCGCTGGCGACAAAAAACTTTATCTCGATCTCAGTTTGCATAGTCATTCCGGGCTGGCAGGCAACTTTGGGGGGCAGGATTCGGGTCGCGGGGATATAATGCCCGCGAGACGACTAGATTAATTCGCGGTTTAATTGAGGGCGCAGTTCGGTTACCATGCGCGCCTCATAAAATCGTATCGAGTGTTTTTTCACCGACACAGGTTTGGCCATGCCAGTAAATACTATTTTGGGGCTTTTTGCCAAGTCCCCCATCAAGCCGCTGCAGAAGCATATCGTCAAGGTTCACCAGTGCTCCCAGCAGTTGGTTCCTTTCTTTGACGCCGTTGCCGAAGACCGTTGGGAAGATGCCGAGAAGATCCGGCAGCAGATCGCCCAACTGGAAAAAGAGGCAGATACCCTCAAGCGTGAAATCCGTCTGAAACTGCCTCGCGGCCTGTTCCTGCCGGTTGCACGTACCGACCTGCTGGAGCTGTTGACCCAGCAAGACAAGATTGCCAACCGTGCCAAGGATATCTCCGGCCGCATGCTTGGTCGTCGCATGGAGTTCCCCGCCGAAATGCGGACGGATTTCATGGCTTACCTCAAACGTTGTATTGATGCGACCGCTCAGGCCGAGAAAGCGATCGGGGAGCTCGACGAGCTGCTCGAGACCGGCTTCAAAGGACGGGAAGTGGAAATGGTTGCCGAGATGATCCACCAGCTGGATCTGATCGAGGACGATACAGACACCATGCAGATCGGACTGCGCCAACAGCTGCAAGCGGTTGAGCACAATTACAATCCGATCGATGTGATGTTCCTTTACAAGATCCTCGAATGGGTAGGTGACCTGGCAGATCAGGCCGAGCGCGTAGGCGCCCGTCTGGAACTGATGCTGGCTCGTTCGTAATCGACTGACTGGGTAAACACAACTAATGGACATTATCGCGAATTACGGCACCACTCTGGTGCTCGTGGCGGCCTTGTTCGGCTTTTTGATGGCTTGGGGCATTGGCGCGAATGACGTAGCCAACGCCATGGGAACATCGGTCGGCACCAAATCCCTGACCATCCGTCAGGCGATCATCATTGCCATGATCTTCGAATTTGCCGGTGCCTATCTGGCCGGTGGCGAAGTGACGGCCACCATCCGTAACGGCATCATCGACAGCAATGCGTTTGTCGACAGCCCGGACCTGCTGGTACTCGGCATGATCGCCTCCCTGCTGGCGGCGGGCGCCTGGTTGATCCTCGCCTCCTACTTCGGCTGGCCTGTCTCGACCACTCACTCCATCATTGGCGCCATCGTCGGTTTTGCGGTGGTGAGCATTGGCCCGGAAGCGGTGCAGTGGAGCAAGTTTGGTGGCATCGTCGGCTCCTGGGTAATCACCCCGGCTATCTCAGGTGTCATTGCCTACTTCATGTTCATCAGCGTGCAGAAGCTTATCTTCAACACCGATGATCCCCTGAACAACGCCAAGCGCTATGTGCCGTTCTACATGTTCCTGACTGCGCTGGTGATCTGTCTGGTGACCATCAAGAAGGGGCTGACCCACGTCGGTCTGCACCTGAGCGATGGCGAGGGCATTCTGCTTTCCATCGCCATCTCCATCGCAGTGGCGTTTGCCGGCTGGATCTACATTCGCGGCCAGAAGTACAACCCGCAGGATGACAGCAAGATGCACTTCGCCAACGTGGAGAAGGTGTTCGGCATCCTGATGGTGATCACCGCCTGTGCCATGGCCTTTGCCCACGGCTCCAACGATGTGGCCAACGCCATTGGCCCGCTCTCTGCGGTGGCCTCTATCGTGGCTTCCGGTGGCGAGATTTCCAGTCAGGCAGCCATTGCCTGGTGGATCCTGCCCCTTGGCGGTATCGGTATCGTAATCGGTCTGGCGACCATGGGCGAGAAGGTGATGGCGACGGTCGGTACCGGCATCACTCACCTGACCCCGAGCCGTGGTTTTGCTGCCCAGCTGGCCACTGCCGCGACCGTGGTGATTGCCTCCGGTACCGGTCTGCCCATCTCCACCACCCAGACCCTGGTCGGTGCTGTGATGGGTGTCGGTCTGGCGCGCGGCATTGCGGCGCTGAACCTGGGGGTACTGCGCAACATCGTGGTCTCCTGGATCATCACCCTGCCTGCCGGTGCCATTCTGGCTATCGCCATCTTCTACGTGCTGCAGGCCTGCTTCTCCTAATCGAAGCGGCATTCAGCAAAAAGCCCGAGTCATCGACTCGGGCTTTTTTATTGTGCGTGTCCCGTCCTGAATATGGTTTACACCTTTCCCCCCAATAAATGGAGAGCCCGATGGGACAAGGTGTGAAACGGACACAGCGCGATTACTCGCTGACTTTTAAACTGGCGCTGGTCGAGCAGATTGAAAAAGGCGAGCTCACCTATAAACAGGCTCAGGTGCGTTATGGCATTCAGGGCCGCTCCACCGTTCTGGTATGGTTGCGTAAACATGGTCGGCAAGATTGGAGCCAGGGGGCTTC